>NZ_BAABDL010000112.1:45774-45973 GCF_039539605.1 Amphibacillus indicireducens
AACACGTGGGCAACCTGCCTATAAGACTGGGATAACTTACGGAAACGTGAGCTAATACCGGATGAAACCTCTTATCACCTGGTAAGAGGATGAAAGATGGCTTTTAGCTATCACTTATAGATGGGTCCGCGGCGCATTAGCTAGTTGGTGAGATAAAAGCTCACCAAGGCAACGATGCGTAGCCGACCTGAGAGGGTGA
>NZ_BAABDL010000113.1:0-13932 GCF_039539605.1 Amphibacillus indicireducens
AAAAGTGCTGATTTGTTTGATAAAATCAACACTTTCAATACTATTTGTCATTTGGAACTACGAAAGTCAGGAAATTGATAACCTTTTTCAGATAGCTTAAAAAAGTTTGCATTCTAAAAAAAAATGTGCTATTCTTTATAGAAATAAAAAATAGACTATAGTCTTATTCGCCGGAATAAGATTTAGGAGAGGTCAGTAAGATCAACCGTAGGCTTTAATGGTTGTTCTTGTCTGATCTCTCTTTTTTTTTGAAAGGAGACATAGGCATGATACAGAAAACAAGACAAAAGGAGCTCTTCCAACAGTATCAAACTAACCTACAACAGGGATTAACTAATCAGGTGGTGGAAGAGAGACTACAAAAATTTGGTGAGAACAAATTAAAAGAAGCAAAGAAAAAATCATTATTTGAGTATCTCATTCATTCTTTAAAGGATATAACGATTATTATTTTGCTCATTGCAACAGCCCTCTCTACGTATGTGTCATATGTTGTGCATCCAGACGACTTTACAGAACCAATTGTTATTTTTGGTATCGTGCTATTGAACATTTTTTTATCAGTCAGGCAACAAAAGAAAGCTGAAAAATCAATGGATGACCTAAAAAATTTTAATATTCCACAAAGTAAAGTGATTCGAAATGGACAACTGATCAATGTTAAAAGTGACTTGCTTGTTCCAGGAGATATTCTTCATTTAGAGACAGGTGATCGAATCTCTGCAGATGCACAGATTATTGAAAGTACCAATTTTACCGTTGATGAATCTTTTTTAACGGGGGAAAGCGAACCGAGTGAGAAGGATCCCGCATATATTCCTGATGAAAAAGATTCAATTGGTGATCAAAAGCATAAAGCTTTCTCTGGTTCATTAGTAGTCAGTGGTAGAGCAACAGCTATCATCACTGAAACGGGTGTTAGTACAGAAATAGGTAAGATCGCAGATTTATTGGCAGAGGATGAACCACAACTAGCGCCATTACAAATCAGAATGCAAAAGCTAGGAAGAGGCTTAGGTTTAATCGCTATTGTTGGTGGGCTATTAGCCATCATTATTGGTTTATTAAGAGGCTATCCGCTTACTGAGATTATCATGATTGCTATTTCAATGTCTGTCGCCGCGATTCCTGAAGTTTTACCTGTTGTTGTGACGATCTCTTTATCTTATGGAATCAGAAACATGGCTAAAAAGAATACTATCGTCAGGACGCCAACAGCGGTCGAAACGATTGGAAATGTTTCCGTGATCTGTTCTGATAAAACCGGAACGATCACACAAAATAGAATGGAAGTAAAGAAGCTATGGCTTCCGGAAGGTGAAATTAATCATGCAAATACAAACCTATCTTCAGCTGAAGAGGAGCTTTTAACTAAATTCTATTTATCCAGCAATATAACTGATGACAGTAAAGAAATCGGAAATCCAACGGAACTAGCAATCGGTAAATTGATCAGGAAAAAAATTAATCCCAAAAAGCTAGCAGAAAAAACAAATATGTATGAACGCATTTTTGAATTGCCTTTTGACTCAAAACGAAAACGAATGACAATCGTTTATAAAGTGAAAGGTAAATATCTATCAATTACGAAAGGCGCATTCGATCGGTTAGAATTGTCACAGGATCAAGCGATTCATCACGAAAAGGCAAAAACCATTCATGATCAATTAGCTAGCGAAGCTTATCGGGTCTTAGGAGTGGCCTATAAAGAACTCAAGGCACTTCCCGAAGTGCTAACTGCTGAGTCATTAGAAAGTAATCTTATGCTTGGTGGTTTAATTGGTATTATTGACCCCCCAAGAGAAGAAAGTTATCAAGCTGTAAAAGTTGCAAAGAGCGCCGGAATTAGAACCGTTATGATTACAGGTGATCATTTATTAACCGCTAAGAGGATTGCTCGTGATGTCAATATTTTGTCTGAAAATGATCTTGCCATGACAGGAGCAGAGTTAGCAGAACTAACTGATCAACAACTAGCTAAAGTGATCGACAAATATACTGTCTTCGCCCGAACAAGTCCGGAAGACAAAATTCGAATTGTCAAAGCATTACAACAGAATGGAGAAACAGTTGCTATGACAGGAGATGGTGTCAATGATGCACCTGCATTAAAAGCTGCTGATGTCGGTGTTGCAATGGGTGGCGGAACAGAAGTCGCAAAAGAAGCTTCCGACATGGTACTGCTCGATGATAACTTTGCCACAATCGTAGCAGCCATCAAAGAAGGACGACGTGTTTACAGCAATATTCGCAAATCACTGTATGCAATGTTAGGTTGTAATATCTCCGCTCTAACTATTGTCTTAATTTCTCTCCTTGTTGGATGGGGAGCACCCGTCACTGCAATTCAATTGTTAATTATTAAAGTAGTTGCCGACGGAATCCCTGGCTTTAGCTTATGTATAGAGCCTGCTGATCACGATATTATGGATCGTCTTCCTGTTCCAAAAGGCACGTCTATTTTTGCGAATGGACTTTTGAAAAAAATCATTGAGATTTCTGTTGTTTTTACAGTTCTCACTTTAATTGCAATTTATTTCGGAAGGTTCGGTCAATTATTTGCTACAACTAATGCTAACGTTGCAAATATGATGGTCTTTATTGTTTTAGGATTCACAACGATCATTCATATGTATAACTGTAGAAGTAAAGAATCGATTTTCAAAATTGGACTAAAAAGTAATAAACTATTGTTTTTTCACTACAATAGCCGGAGCTATAGTGATGACGTTATTAATTATCGTACCATTTTTAGCAGATATTTTTGATTTCACTCAAATCTCTTTAGGCAACTGGTTATTTACAGTCGGAATTTCTCTATTACCATTTGTTTATATTGAGTTAAAGAAAAAGGCTGATCTGTTTAATTAAAGTTCAATGATTAATATATAGTTGCTCCAAACGTTTGATTAAAAAGTTTGGAGCAACTATTTTATTACAAAATATTATCCTCTTTTCCCCTTATAAGCCATCAGATCAAATTGATTTTGGATACGGAAACCAATCAACATTTGATAACCCTTAAACTAATATTATGTTTTGAAAATAGATAAAACTTTTAAAAAGGAATCGATTGCGCTAGTGTTGTTTATAAATTAAATTAAGAAACAAACAGTAAAAAAACTAAAATTAAATTAAGTAAACCCTAATAAATAAACACTTGTCATATATTTTTTGTTTATCAATAAAATGGTTGACAGACTATTCTATATATATTACAGTGGGTAAAACAACCCAAATTAGTGCAAACGATTCCCTTTAGTTTTTTATTTTACACATGCCCACTATTTCAGAATGCAACTCGATTAGCAGAAGTTATTGTATTGTTCTTTACAAATTTGTGTAAGGAGGTGATTTTGATGAACAAACACTTTTTAAATGAAAAAGGTATAACACTCACCGAACTACTGGCAGCCCTCGTTCTTTTTGCGATTGTAAGCGCATTAGTTATGACAGTCCTCTTTAACGTCTTTCTAAATAGTAAAAACATAAGTGATAACGCCCAATTACGTCAAGATGCCAATTTACTTGTCTCAACATTGAGAAGTCATTATAACCAAGGCGATTTTGAAGTATCTCTAAATAAAAGCAAAATTCTTTTAATTGACGGACAGGAAGTAAACTCGTCAATGACTAGTTCAATTGATGAATTAAAAATAAATGGGGAGAATTTAATACCGACAGTAGATGAATGTATGAAAGTTAAAGCTGATGGTACACCCTTGTCAATTGATTTAACGTTGAAAAATGAAGCTCAGCAAACTTATAGCATTTTAACGACGATCGAAAAACCAACAGAACTAGAGATTGCATTGCAGGTTTTTCAGACTATCGAAGAACCTGATCCGATTGTACCACCAGATAGACCTGTCTTAGAAGGTTATGCAGAAGGTGGTTATTGTCAAAACTTTGATGTGGACACAAAATATGCTTACGATGATCACAACCAATTTATCCCTGATGGTTGTGCAATGGAAATAACGATTACAGGAAACGCATGGATTTCTGACGATCATTATGACACCGTTGAAATGAAACATAATACAGCAGGATTTAACGTTACAGGAAATTTATTTGTCGACCCGATATTTAATATCGACAATTTCCACCCTATGACTATCCAAGGTGATGCTTTATTCAATAGAAAACTAGAGCTCAAAAATGAAGGGAAATTAGTAGCTACAAATATTCATGCTGGTGATGAGGTTGTGGTAGGTAATAAAACTCGATTAGAGGCTAGACAAAGTATCGTTGTCGATCGACGTTTCCACATATTGAGTCAAGGTCATGCTGAAATAGGGAAAAATTTTATTGTCGATACTGTCGAGGCTGTCAATGAATCCACTATAAACATAAATGGTTCTGCATCAATTTCTAACAAACTATTAGCTGCACATAATTCACAACTTAATATAGGTGAAAACCTTATAATTGATGGAGACCTTGAAATGTATGATAACGTAAAAATAACCGTAGAAGGAAATTCTAGAATCGATGGTGATCTGATTTTAGGTGGAAACTCAAATTTAACGATTAAAGGAAATTTGACGATTAAAGGTGAAGTTAAACAAGATAACAATGGAAATAACGGAACTATACACGTAGAAGGAATAACCAACTTTTCAAACGGAAAACCATCATGGTTAAATGTTGAGGATTAATATAAACAACGATTATTAAGAAGTGCAGGTGTAGATCATGAAAACTGGAAAATCTGAAAAAGGCTTTACATTGATAGAAATATTAGCATCGATTTCGTTGATAACGATAATTATCATTGCCGTCTCTACATCTTTTATTAATTATGCTAATTTCACAAAAATATTAGAGAATAAGCTCACTTCAGTACATGTTGCAGAAGAACTCGTCACTGTAATAAAAAACAGTGACGAGTTAGCTCTATTATTAAATACGCTAAATGAAGACGATCCTGATTGGGCTACACCGAAACAAGTTCTTTTAACTGATTTACCTAGTGTTTCAGCTACTTATGAACTTAATAATAGCCAATATAAACCGACTATTTGGATCTGCGAATCTACAGATGAAGAAAAGCAGTTAGGTTTATATCGAGTAAAAATTAACATTGCTGATGCAAGTGGGACCGATCAGGCAAGTTTATTCACATACTTTCATTTAGGAAGTGAAACAGAATGAATCGATTAAAAAATGAGAATGGTGCAACTTTAATTATCGTTTTGTTAGTTTTAGTTATATTCTCTATTTCCGTTTCTTTATTATCTTTTCAAATTAACAATATGTCCGCGCAATTTAAAAAAACAGAAACAGCTATTGAAGCGAAGCATTTGGCAGATATGGGGGAAGAATATTACAAAGCCTATGTCAATAAAACGGTTCAAAATGACCCTGATTTAGTCGATTTAGCATTTTTAAATACTCAATTTATGTCCTCTAAAATAGTTATGATTGATTCGGAGTCTTATTCCAGCTTTGAAATTATGCCCTTAAATATTTCGGAGGTTGGCGATATATTTATTATTGAATATGAAATAAAAGGTACTGTTGGAACAGAAGAAGCTGTTAATAATTCTGAAATTAAGATAGAAATATTTATCAATTGAGGTTAATCGTGCTCAATTAAGGAGCCCACAAAAAAACTGGTATAGTCTAACAATAGACTATACCAGTTTTTAATTAATTATTGACCAATTCTTGCAAACGGAACAGTGAACAAGTCAATATCTTGCCATTCTAACGGAGAGTTTGATTCACTTACACCTATCGTATCAGATGTTGCTGGATCATTAGGTAATGTATCCATTGCTGAGAATTCACCTTGGTGAATCATCACTCCTAATCCTTGATTCTCGATATCAGGATTGCCAATCGCAGATAACGGAATTTTCACTTCATAAAAAGTGTCACGCGTTGGATCATGACCAAGCTCTAGAAACTCTACAAGTTTACTTGGGTCATTTGCATTATCTGCATCAAACACACCCCACAATTCATTATATCCCTTACCCGCTGAAAACGCAGCTTCAATTCCAGCATCTTCTCCTGTTCTATAGTCTACTCCCTCATCATCAACAGGGAATACACCATCAACAGCCCTTGAAATAAATCCTGAATGCCACATATTTGATGCAAGATTTAACTGGTAATCTGGTAGATCTGGACCACCCCATAAGGTTTCTCCACCATTCTTACCCCACATATCAAGCGATGCACCTTGTCCAGGGATTGTATCAATCGCTATTGTTTGTGGCATATCCATGCTACTAATTGGTGTTCCAGCCGATGAACCTGCATTTGCGGGGTCAATGACATCTGTAACATCGACATACTGCCAAGCAAGATACAAGTACTCATCATCCCATGCTGCCCATAGATGAGAAAGATCCATTGGCGTTTCATGCATTGACCAGTTCTCACCAAGTGTACGTGGGTCATCACCAGCCATACCAATTGCTATTAGCATATCATCTGTCCACTCACCATCATTCACTCCATCAATTGTGATTGGAGTACTTACTTTTTTTCCGAATGATGGGTTCGTAGAATAAGGCAAATCTCCACCCGGCTCAACAACTGACTCTTTTGAAGTCTTAATGACTATTTCATCACTTAATGCTGATGAATTATTAGAAGTGTCATATGCTTGTACTTCATAGCTGTATGACGTTTCTGCTGTTAAACCTACATCTGTATAAGTCGTTGTACCAGTTACACCTACTTCCTCACCATCCCGATAAACTCTGTAACCAGCGACTTCAATATTATCTGTTGAAGCTGTCCAACTAAGCGAAACCGTATTTTCAGTAGCTGTTGCCGATAAATTAGTTGGTCTTGATGGTGATGTTTGATCAGGTTCTTCGATATCTCCTGGCTCATCTTCTCCATAAGGTAATTCACCTTGTTTTACTTGTCCTGGAGCTCCATTAATGCCTGGTTCGTACGTATTATTTCCAACTACAAAGAAGTAGTTGCGCTCATTATCACTATCCCAAGCACCACGGCCATCATTAAAAGCCACTTCAACCCGTGTTGCATTGCCTATATCAAGTGTTATTTCACTATATCCAGCAAACTCTGAATCTTCCATCGCTAGACCTGGAGCATTTGTCCATGTACCACCTTCCGGGCGATAATGAACATGTGGCGTATCAAAGCCACGCTCGTAATAAATCGTTACTTTGTTACCTTCTTCAACTGGTGTTGGTTTGCCTTGATACACATCGCCACGGGCACCATTTTCACCTGGAATATACGTGTTGTCACCAATTTCAAACTGATAATTACGCTCATGATCACTATCCCATGCGCCACGACCGTCATTAAATGCTACTTCCGCACGAGTCGCTCTCCCAATATCAAGCGTCACTTTACTATAGCCTGCTACTTCGGACTCTTCCATTTTAATTCCTGGTGCATTCGTCCAAGTACCGCCTTCTGGACGATAATGAACATGTGGCGTATCAAAGCCACGCTCGTAATAAATCGTTACTTTATTGCCTTCTCCTGGTGGAGTTGGTTTACCTTGATAAACATCTCCACGTGAACCGTTGTGTCCTGGTATATAAGTGTTATCACCTATCTCAAAGAAATAGTTATTCTCATTATCACTATCCCAAGCACCGTGACCATTATTAAAGGCTACCTCTGCTCGTCTTGCTTGTCCAATATCAATCGTTAATTTACTATAACCTGCATATTCTGAATCTTCCATCGGTAATCCTGGTACATCTGTCCAATTACCACCTTCTGGTCGATAATGGACATGTGGTGTATCAAAACCATTTTGATAATAGATTGTCACTTTGTTGCCCTCAATTGGTAAATCAGGTTTCCCAGGAATAATGTCTCCTCGTCCATGATGACTTGGAACATACGTGTGAACACCCGGCTCAAACAGATAATTATTCTCATTATCACTATCCCAAGCACCACGACCATTGTTAAATGCAACTTCTAACTTCGCCGCTTCTCCAATATCAACACTTAATTTACTATAACCAGCAATCTCAGACTCTTCCATTCTAACACCCGGAACTGTCGTCCACTCTCCACCTTCTGGACGATAGTGCATGTGTGGTGTATCAAATCCATGTTTATAATACACTGTAACGTAATTTCCTTCTAGTTCCTCTTGAGTCGTTACTTCTAACTCCTCACTTGCCTCAGACTTTTGATCGGCGTCTCCAAGGGCTACAACTGCATACGTATAAGTCGTAGCTGGATCTAGTCCAGTGTCTGTAAATGTCGTTTCGCTTGTTTCACCAACTACTATCCCATCACGCAGAATCTCATACCCTGTTACATAACCATTTGATACATTCCAATTGATCGTAACCGTTGATTCTGTTACATCAGCTAACCTTAGATTCTCTGGAGTCTCCGCTGGTTCCTTATCTTCCTGATTTTCTTCAAAGGTTGTTACTTCCACTACTTCACTTGGAGTAGACCTCTGTCCCCCATCCCCAACAGCAACAACAGAATATGTGTAAGTTGTGTCTGGATTAAGGTCCTGATCAGTATATGTTGTTTGTGCTGTTGTACCTACAACATCGCCATCCCGTAAGACTTCATATTCTACAACATGACCGTCAGAGCGATCCCACTGAAGTGTAACAGTTGTTTCTGTTACAGCAATACCACGTAAGTTTTCTGGTGTAGTGGCCGGATCTTTAGGATCACTTTCAAATGGATCTGAATCAAGCCACCTCTGCCCATCATACCAACCAACATTTTCAACTAAAAGTCCTGGCTCATTTGGTCCTGGTATTTGCCGTCCAGAGGAATCTTTAAATAAGATATTTGCACTTTGAGCATTTTCAAAAATGTATACATACCAATCACCTTCGACCTGAGTCATCGTTGGTGCTGTGTTCCATGTTACCTCAGTCTCTTCTGGTAATGTATCATAATAATAGATTTGCGGTGTTCCCCAATCAGCTGGCTTCTGGAAATACACTTCAAGTACCGCATCTGGATCCAGTTTTCTATAAGTGTAACTTCTTGTCCTTGTACCATTCTCATTTTCAGCATAGAGTCTTAATGTTACTACTTCATCAAACTCCATGTCAGCACCAATCGTTAATTCTTCGCCATCTGTAAATGCTATTCCATCTTCAGGATTACTTCCATCAAGCGTATACTTACCACTCTCTGCACGATCAAGATTTAACGTAATTGTGATCTCATCCGATCTAAACGAATGACTATCTGGTGATGCAGAAACAATCGGTAAGTTTGTTACTGGCTCAGCTGTGTTTTCAATTAGAATTATTCCTTGATTTCCAGCAGCAAAGCTTGCTGTTCCATTAGTTACCGTTGTTTCATTCCCTGTATAAGCGTCTCTGACGACTGTTCCATCTTCAAAAATACCTTCTACAGTAACTGCTGTCGTTCCTTGTGCACCTACTGCAATAACAACTTCATCAATTAATTCATCTGATTCATACACACGCGAAAATGTGTAAGGGCTACTTGCTAATTGCTGGTGTTCTCCCGCACCAACAGCTATATGATTATTTCTAAATTGACCAAGCTTTTGCCAGTGAGAAAGCACTTCCTCGTTAATATCATCCCAGTTCATTGATGAGCGGGTACCTTGTTCAGGATCAGAACCGCCATCACCTAACGGACGAGCTGTTTCATCACCATAAAACGTTTGAATACCACCTGGCAGTAATAATAACGCTGTACCTGCCTGGATAAGTTCATTTCGATCATAAAGATGGGTATCATGTGATGAAATATAACTTAACATATTAAAATCAGGGTCATTATTAATTGAATTCGCATACCTAGAGAACAAACCTTCTAAATCATTCATATTTGCATTTTGGAATTCAAAGTTGATGACTGAATCAAATCCATGATCAAAATACTCACTTCTTCCAAGACCATGTCCAAACACTTCTGCAGTCATCCAGAAATCATCATCCCAATTTGCACCCGGTTTATCTGGATTATTTTCTCTCCATGTCTGAAGTGCCCTTTCTGCCTCATCTTTTAATTCTGCCCATCGATCAATTTCCACATGTTTTGCAGTGTCAACGCGGAATCCATCAATACCAAACTCCTCAACCCAAGAAGTTAGCCATTTGATCATATAATCTTTTGGTGCAACATTTAACTCTTGTCGATAAGGTTCAGCAGCTGGCACAAGCCAGTCTTCATAACCACTTGATTGGTCATTCCACTTATTTCTTAATATTGGTGGCAAATCAACTCCTGATGTTGTTTCAGTTTTTATATCTGGTAAAAAACTTAAACACATTGTTATTTCACAACCACCACAATTGTCATATCCAGCTGTTTCATCTGCGCGAATCCAGTCACTCCCCCACCAATTCGCCCATGCCTCTTCATTATCTTTATTCATAATATCATTATGTGTATGCCAATCTTCGCCTTGGTTTGGATCAGGTGTCCAATCTCTATTAAGACCGCCAGGATCACCAAAACCAAAGTCATGCATATCAACAATTGTTGGATAACCAACATGATTCATTACGATATCCAGAACAACTCGAATACCTAATGAATGCGCAAGATCAACAAATTCACGCATCTCATCAATCGTACCCATGTTTTGATCCATTGCTGTAAAATCTAGTCCATAGTAGCCATGATAAGCATAGTGAGCAAAGTCACCTTCACTTCCACCACCGACCCAGCCATGAATTTGTTCCCATGGTGCTGTGATCCATATCGCATTCGTTCCTAGTTCTGTAAAATATCCTTCTTCTAGTTTTTGTGTTAATCCTTTTATATCCCCACCATGGAAAGTACCTATATTTGAACCCCAAGCATCTCGTTGCGGTCTTCCATATGAATTATCGTTACTTGTATTTCCATTGTAGAAACGGTCCGTCAAAACAAAGTAAACGTTTGCATTATCCCACGAAAAAGGCTTATTTTCTAGTTCTGTTGGATCTGGTATGTCAATGGGATCGTCATCATCGTCATCTTCTGAGTCTGATGTTTTTACAGTTACTGTACTACTGAACCCTGACCTTTGACCAGCGGTATCCACCGCTCTTACACGATAATTATAAGTTGTATTACTTTGAACACCTTGATCAATATAATGTGGATTAATCGGTTCAGCAATCAATGTGTTATTTCGGTATACTTCATAATTAGTAACCCCATTATCATCACTAGATGCATTCCAATTTAATTCAACATCAGAGTCACTCGTTGTTGCTCTTAAATTTTCTGGTGTAGTTGGTAATTCATCATGTTGACTACCATCATATTCTGGTACCCAAACTGAAACAGATCCATCTCGCACAGAGAAGTTACCATGACCTGACGAATCAATCGTTACCGATGATTGAACATTACCAGTTGTATCAACCCACGTACTACCCGCATGCTGTGTTCCAACATACATATTTTTCGTACCACCACTGCGGTTTGTCATAACAGTCGCAAGTCCAGATCCCGGTTTCGATGGATGACCTTCTCTAGTCCAACCAATCAAATCAGCATCATCTAAATAATCATGTTGCGTACCATAAGCATTATTCTTACGTGCAAGTAATAATGGATCAAGTTGATCTCTCAACGGAGCAATATCATTCCCATTCGTACCATTTGTTCCATAATAGTCACCATAAAATACTTTTGGATACCCTTCCTCACGCGTTAAAATATAGGCGTAAGCAAGTGGCTTAAACCAATCAAGTACTGGCGCACCATGGGCATCATCTCGATCAGGTTGCGTATCATGATTCTCAACAAATGTAACCGCATGTGCTGGATTTGAACCAACTAAAGTATTATTAGAAAGCTGGCGCATATCAAAGTTCCCATTTGACGAAGAGGCTTCGGCAAAATTATTTCGAAGCGGAAAATCAAACAACGACATATTATGATCAACAACATCTAAATAACGCTGAAGATCCCCTAGTCCACCAATGAATTCTCCAACCGTAAACATTTCTTTACCTGTCTCTGCTCTTACATGATTAACAAAGTCTCTCATAAACTCATATTTAATATGCTTAACTGCATCTAGTCTGAAACCATCTAGACCAATTTCCTCAGTATACCAAACACCCCAATTTTTAATTTCTTCTACAACATCAGGATGATCAAAATCTAAATCTGCCCCCATTAAATAATCATAGTTTCCTAGTTCCGTACTTACTTCCCAATCCCAATTTTTATCTGCGAATCTGTAAATGCGACCCCAGTCATCAACACCATCAAAGTGTTCCGCACGCCATTTAAATGACGAGTGCGCATTGTTTCTTCCATCATAATTAAAAACGGTCCACGCCGAGTGGTTAAACTCCCCCGAAATATCTTGATTTCGATTATGTGGGTTTACTTCAACTGCCCTAACACTCTCACTCGCATCAGCGCCCATCAAATGATTGACAACAACATCCCCATATACTTGGACATCATTTGAGTGTAATTCTGCTACTGCATCTTGTAATTGTTGCTTTGTACCATACTTAGTTCTAACAGTTCCTTTTTGATTAAATTCCCCTAAATCATAAAAATCATAGACACCATAGCCTACATCACTTGTCCCAACATGCCCTTTATAAGCAGGCGGAATCCATACAGAGGTAATACCGATATCATTTAAATGTTCTGCATCCTCACCTAAGCGATCCCAGTGCTGACCATCATCAGGCAAATACCATTCAAAGTATTGCATAATTGTTCCGTTAATCGGAACCTCCTCCGTTGTTGGAGCTGGCTGACTTGTCATAAGACCTTTAGCCGAAACTAAAACACCATCAAACATTGGGAGCAAAATGACAAAGCATAAAAACATACTTGCCATCCGCATAAACTTTCTTTTTACCCTTTTAGATAACTTCATTCTTTCATCATTCTCCTTTCGACTTTTAATTTTTCACTTGCTAGAATACTAACTTAAGAGTTAAATTTAATTAACTTCACCTCCTAATATTTAACTTCCAATGTAAGCGTTAACAAAATTAACTGCTCATAAACGCTCAACAATAGAATTAAGCAAAATACATTCTATTTATTGCAGATAAAAACAGAAACTAAGGTAAATAATTTTATGAAAAGTTACTTAAAAGTTACGTTAAGAAAAGATGATATCATGCTGTAGAATGACTTATGGAGTATATGTATTGAACAATATAGAGACCTATAAAAATCTAATAAAGCTGTTTTCTATTAAATAACAAAATAGCGTTCATTATTTATTATGGAGCAACTTTTATTTTTATAATAATTAAAGTTATCGAATCTCCGAGGGGAAATCGATTGCTCAAAAAGACTAAAAACATAACCTCATGGTACTGGAGAATATAAACTAGCATAGTTTGATGCTGGCCTTATTAAATATAGCCAACTACAAACGGTAGGTGCAATCGATTGCCTAGATTCACTTACATTATATATAGTAGTCAGCAATAGTCAAGTAGATAAACAGACTTTTCTGTAAATTAAGTAATTTTCATGTCATAATTCTCAATTTTAATCAAAATATCATTAGCGTTGCATAAAAAAGTTAAGCTAAAATCAAGTGATGTAATTAGCTCTAAGTAAGAGGATCACACCCGCATCTGAGAGATGTTTCGCTTTCCTCGAAAATAAAGATCAATTTTCTTCGTGCGATGCTTATTCGGGGAAGCTTTCCTTATCCTACGGGCAGGTGTTTATGGTGGGACGAGTAATCGCAGTCCCAAGGCTTGAGCTAACTTTGTCAAGCAAAGCCCGCTTGTCAAAGTGGATCTCAAGCTCTTGCTTTTCCCGTGGGAGTCTACACATCTCTCATCTGCTAAATAGGATCTTTCATGTGATATATTGCCAAGCTGTCTTTTTTATCCTGTAGGAAAGCAGACATTAGCGTAGGGAAAATATGAAGACACCAGCGGGAAAAGCGTGAGCCGAAATCGAGATAGGGGGAGGTGACTAACCTCCGTCCCTCTCACACCACCGTACATACGGTTCCGTATACGG
>NZ_BAABDL010000114.1:0-1006 GCF_039539605.1 Amphibacillus indicireducens
TACAGCAATGGATTACAGGTTTGCCCAACTATATCAAGGTCTATCTGTCTATTTCAGTGTGCGAAAGTTGAGTAATAACTGATATTAAAGTTAAGCGACACAAATTGGCGCCCCCTTAATATGCAGAGTGAACTATTATATTATAGAGATGTAATTGAAGTGGATAGAAAGCTTCAGTGTTAATATTGTTTTTATGTTTTGTTTAACTCAAACTTCCAATTAAAAAGATGATGCAATAAATAAAAGGTATTGAAACTCCGAATAGCAACGCATGAAAAAAATACTGTAGAAAGAACGTACGATAGGAGCTCTTTGAAAACTTAAGTACTTTTTGATCATAATTTTCCCCTATATATTCTAACGCAATTTGACTAGCTCGATATTCTTCGGGCAGACCAAATATGAATCTCAAAATTGTTGCAAAGATAAAAAAAATAATAAAGGCTGTCGATACATTTATAAATAATGTTGATGGAACATTTTCAAAATCAATCATATATGTAATGATAATAAAGTAAGGTATAACGATTAATCGATTAAATGCAATAATAATTGTAGAAAATTGAATCATTTTTTCTTTCTGCTTATTTTCACTAGCTGACCGATAATGTCCCCCCTCATGTAAAGATGCAAGGTGTGCATAAATTGTTGTAGAAGCGTAATCATTAAGAGCGATTATTTTTTGTAATGGATGATAATAATATTTTTTTGCTTCTATAAACTGAACTTTTTCCTTCTCCGCTTCCAATTCACTCCTCTTGAGACTCAACATTTGCATTAATGCATCATAACAAGTAGCCGACACGTTCATTTTCTTACCTTGATAAATATAAATTCGCGCAATAATTTCTATAATTATTGCCAATCCAAGAATAGTAATGATACCGATTAAAATTATTTTAGTCATTACGCTACTCCTTTTACTAAAAATCCCGATAAAGTCCATATAATTGTGTAAAAGCAAAAAGGTCAAATGAATGCCTCTTTTACGGTACAATGTTTTTAA
>NZ_BAABDL010000115.1:0-32508 GCF_039539605.1 Amphibacillus indicireducens
CTAACTGGCATTCGCTTTTGGCAATTTAATGGGCAAATCACCTATAAAAAATCAAGTTATGAATAATGCAGGCTACAATGTAATATCAATCGAAAACGTATAACGTTCGTACTCTTTTTCTGTTTCTTCATCAATCAGAACAAGGTAATAATTTTTTCGCTTATCATATTGTTCTGATTTAAAAACAAATTTTTCGCGATATGTCCGCTCTCCCACCTGAGCAATCGTTCTATCAGCGATAATAATATTCTCACTTGATACTCGATTCCCTTGCTCATCCTCAAAATACACAAGGAGTCTTCTTGGTAATCGCTTATCAGCTACTTTTTCAATTTGAAGAAACTCTAAAAATGTAATTGGACTAGTAATTTTTCTGCTTGGTGTCGTAATTTTCACATCAACTTTTTTCACTAAGTTCTTCAACGATTTGCTGCGGTCATTTTTAAAAGCAATCACTGGAAGGACAATTTCTTGTAGCATCGCACCACCATGAACATAATTTGCACCTGACCCTTGAATCGCAAATCGATTGATCCCCTTAGGAACAGTGACAAATAATTCTTGATTCTGATTTAATAGATAATCCAATGAATATGTTAAAGTACCTTCTAATTCTATTGCTTCGTTCATCAATGCATATCTTCGTTTAGTCATCAGAGCTTGATCCACTTTATTCGGTAACTTTTGACTATCTACAAGCTGATCTCTTTGATATAAAAAACCGTGATCGGCAGTAATCAGAATATTAGAGGCACTAATATCTGTCACCAATCGATTAACAAGTAAGCGAATATCATTGATTGCTTCTTCAGTCGCTGAAAAAACTTCCCCTTCTGTAGTCGCATGATCGCCACGCGCATCAATTGTATTATGATAAATATAAACAACGGTTTTACCTAAAAGTGTTTCCCTCAATTTTGTTCGATTCAAACCCATTAAATCTTGATATGAAGCAACTAATGAATCTTCAACCTGTTCGGCTAAAATTTGCCCCCGCTCAATCATGCTTGCACTATTTTTACCATCAACAAACAGACGACCATCAGGTAGATACTCAAGTTCTCGGTAAGGTAATAATGTCGCCATTCCTAAACGAGTATATGACGGCAATACGCCTTGAACAGCAGTGATTTCTGTTGATGCTTTCCGTTCATTGTTTAAGACATCAATTAACTCTTTGCCAACCTCATAACGTAACGCATCAGATATAATGACAAAAACACGCTCTCCCTGTTCTTGATATGGCTTAACCCATTCTTGATAAAAATGTTGTTGTTGTTTAATCCCATTGATCGGCCAGTTCAAATGATCTAATTGTTTCAAGCTAGCAGTCCATTTTAAAGCTAAATCTTCGATAAACTGATTAACATACAGATTTTCGACTTTCTCTTGCAATGGACGAATCCGATCTTTATTTTCAACTTGATCATACAAGAGATAAAACTTGCGATAAGCTTGATCGATTTGAAAATAATGATCAGCGTAAGCCATAAACATTTCGATTGCTGGTTGTTCTGGGATAAAACCATTAAGTTCATGCAATAATTGTTTTAATTTAAGCGCATGGAAAATGGCCTCGTATTCATGTTGATACTCTTGATACCAGTGAAGCCTTCTCCTCGTTACTAATAGATCAGAGTAGAAATCATAGTCACTTAAATCTTCTATTAATTGTTCAACCAAAAAGTTAATAATCAGTTGATCAAAGATTTGAAATGAATCGAGATCCTTTATCACATGAATGTCCCATTGTTGAGCAACTTGATCAACATTCAATCTTGAGCTAATTTGGTCAGACAATTCATTATAAACTAATCGATCCGTTCGGTGATTCATCCATTGATCAATAAATACGACAATATTCGTGATCCGCTTGCCAATATAACCTTCCCACTGTACAGGAATAGTTAATCCATGGTTTTGTTCATTAAGATAAGTTAAAATTAAAAAAGTAAGCAATGTATTTATAGACTTATCATGATTTACATAAGCATAATATTTTTCAATTAGAGCCCAAAACCTGGTCTCATCCCCATATTTACGAATCGAATCGATAGTTGAATGATCTCCAGCCAAATGTTTACGAAAAATTGTTTTTAAGACTTCATCTAGAGTGTTAATTGGACTTTTTACTAACGTGGCTAATACAGTTAAATCAACGATTTCTTCCGTATATGATTCAACTTTAAATTTATGAAAAGCCTGTGTACGCTGATTATTATTAAAAAATGGTTGATAATGTTTAAATATTATCCGTAATGAATCATCATTCACACCTAGCTCACGCATCGTGTTCGTTGTTTTATCAGTCGCAAATTCATGACCGAGTTTTAATTGGTCATATAACCAATCTTCACGTGGCAATGGTTTAGGAAAATTAGCGTAAATTAAAAAATGTGAATCTGGATCATTTTTTTCTAACTCATATTTTGTTGCAAATAGATTGTTTTTTGTTAAAATCCATTTACGAACATGATCGAGTTGAATCTCTTCAAAATCTTCTTTAAACTCCCCTTGTTCGTCATACCAGAAAACAATGTGACGCCTACGATGATTTGTCAGTTTTTGATTAAAAATTTCATTTAAATTACGATGGACTTCTTTTAACTTCATCATTTCACAACCTTTATTAAAACATTAGAGGTAGAAATCACTTTCTACCTCATTGATTAAATCTTAGCTAAGACATTTGCTTTTAGTGGCTTTTTTCCTTCACCTTGTGGGACTTCGATGTTTTGAAACTTGGCATAGTTGACTTTTACCCCATCATCTAAATCCAAATCAAGCGTTTGATGCGCAACGTGAGCGATGACTTGATCATAGTTTAAACATTCTTGAACTTGCTTCTGTAAAACTTCTTTCAGCTTTTTAGCTTTTGTCTGTTCAGTTTTCGAAACATCCGCTTCTAAAACATAATCTAATCGTGTCATTTCATCTTGATACTTCTTTACTTGAGCATGTAAGTAAGACGTTCTTACCCTTGCAACAAGATCAGGTTTGTAACGGTGTAAGTAGACTAGTGCTTTAAAACCATCCTGTCTTCCGCTATCAAATAACCAATAAATCGGTCGCTTTTGATATGTTTGAACATGATCTTTATAAAATTCTTTTAAGAAATAGCGGCGAATGCGTTGTCTTGATGTTTCATTCGCACGACGCGTTAACGTATCTGCGATAAAATCTAAATTTTCCTCTAAATGATCAGAACCAAAGATTGTTTTAATGATCGTGATTAAACGGTTAACAATATCATCTTCAAAATAAACATCTGTCGCAATTGGAAGCACATTATCCTGATCTGGAATAAATGTTTGATAGTTCGTTAAATCAAACTCACCACCAGCATATGCTAGCCCTGGCTGATCCAAGGAATATCGACCAAACATCAAACCAACTGCATAGGAAAGGAATGATTTCACATCACGAAGCTGATCAGCCCGTCTAATCGTAACATCCTTATCCTCCACTTCTGGTGTCAATTCATCTTGTAAACCATATAAGTCAATAAAAATTCGATTCAACTCTTCTTCATTTGCTTTTAACGTTTGGAAACGATTTTCCGCTTCAGTTTGCCAGTTTGTAAAAGCATCTGATATTTTAGTTGATTCTTGTTGAAATTCTATAAACGGATGCGCTTCAAAATCCCAAGACGTTTCGAACGAATCCCAGTCGGATTTGGATAAATCAATATTATCATTAGCAACTTCATTTATCTTAATTAAATAATTTTCGTTTATATCTTGTATAATAGGTATTCTTCTGATGTCACCATTAGTGAAGCTCAATGTAGGGTTTAAATACTCCATAAAATAGGTTGATATATTTGAACTCAGCATACCTAATATATAGTTTGTTTGTGATTCTTCTACTGGAAAAGCTGATCTACTAGTATCATCATATATTGTTCCCTTTTCTTTATACCTCACACCAAAATTAGTTGAGCTTAGCTTGTTCCATGTGATACCTTCTCTAAAATAATAATGAGTATTTTGAGGTCTAGATCTTAATTTTCCGTTATTGTCTCTAAAGCTCTTTATTTTTTCACCATTATTATACCAATTAACAATCATTTCTTTATTTCCATACCATCTTCTATAGGTTCCTCCACTTTCACAAGGAAACCACTTATGTTTTAAATCTTCAGTTTCTTCAGGCGTATTATAGTTAAATCCAATATCTTCAAAGTTTACTTCTGTCCAATGTTTCTGAAATATTGTGTTATCACCAGTTGCTAAGCCGGCCTTGGGATTAGCAATATCCTTTATACTTAAATTCTCTTTGAATAACATTCTAACATGTTCACTCGCCCAATAAGCAATTGGTGAACCTGGAATGTCGGAAAATCCATCTTGTATTCTGTTAAAATGTAACTCTGCATTAAAATATTGTTTTGATTTTTCCTCTGCATTGGTATGGTCAGTTAAACGAACAAACGTTGCTAAAAAGTTGGGTATTACTTTCTTCCTCAACACAAAAGATGTTGTCTGCACTACCTCCCCACCAATTTCAGAGAAAGCCCTAGTCCCTAAATGAATCATATTATAGAGTTGATATGAATTTACTACTAATTTTCTTAAACTCTCATAGGTTGATGTAAACATCCAAGCATGCTGATTTATCAAGGCCATAAAACTATTCTCTTTTGTTAGATTGCTTGTAACTTCCATAAAAACAGTACTTAAATCTCTTTTCGACAATGGGAATTTTTTGTTCAAATATTTCTTTAATTCTAAATTCATGTTTGCATTAAACATATACGGTGGATTCGTTACGACAACATCATATTTTCTCTCCAATACAATCGCTTGCTCAATGATACTCTTTATAATTGGCAACTTATTTTCTTTAAAATCCAAGGCAAACATATCGTCTATAACGCTCTGCTCAAAATAATGAATCCGTTCTTTCAAATCAATCAAATCTAGTTCCGGCACTTCAATAATCGAGCCTAATAATTTCCCGTCTTTAAATGTCTCTAATAACTCGATAAAGTCGTCGCTTAAGTCGGTGTCACCAACAAACAGCTCCACATCTTGCTCTGTTATTTGTAAACTGTCTTCAATCCAATAGAGATTCGCTTGGATTGGCTGATCAAATAAACGATTAGAAAAGCTTCTTGCTTTCATCACGACAGCAAAGTATGCTAATTGGGCCGCTCGTGGATCTAGGTCCAAACCGTATAAATTATGTTCAATAATCAGTTTCGGAATATCTTGTTCGCGGTAACCTTGTGATTTATACAATTCAACAAAAACTTCAAATGCATAAACAAGAATATGGCCCGAACCCATACATGGATCGAGGAATTTAATGTCTTCTAATTTTAAATTAGGGTCTTTAAGAGACTCTAATTGCTCAATCACATCTTCAGGTTGCTCAGCTGCTTCTAAATAATAAGGTAGTTTACCCTGTAATGTTTCGTTCGGATGTGATTCTAACCACAGTCGGCCTAATGAATTATCAACCATGTATTGAACAATCCATCTCGGTGTGAATAGTTCAGTTGCAGCTGGAATATTTTCTTTGCTAATCTTTTTATTTTTCTTCAAATCAGCAAAAACTTGATCCTTCTTCTCAGATATGTAGTATTGATAGAGCCAACCGATAATTTCGACTTCTTTCGTCCAGTCCGCTTCATCAATTTCCGTCACCATATCGTGGATAACTGATGTTTCAGCTAATAGATTATTTGGCAATAGGAGTTCGGTATAGTCTTCAATCGCTTCAAACACCATTGGCATCATTTCACCAAGCTTATTGCATTGCTTAATAAAAATATACTTAAATAAATCTTCATCATCATTTGCATCTTGAAGTTCGTAGACTTTTTCCACTTCGAGGTCTAAGTCATCAATTAACAACTCAACTTCTGTTAAAGCGTCCGGTTCTTTTTTACCTTTTTCAATCGAGGAAAAAATTCGGATCCCTGTTGGTAAATAATCATTGACCTCCATAAAACGAAGGGCAATCAATCGGTTAAACCACGTATAAGCAACTTCTTCAATCACTTGATCGTAGCCTTTTTGCTCCATCTCTTTCAGCAATTTCCCACGCTGATTAATTTGATATTTCTTATAAAAAATACCGTTAATTAAGAAACCATCTTGGTAGATCTCGGCTTCTTTAATCTCGTCTGAAGTAATGCCTAATTCAAATGCTTTTTGTTCAACAGCTTCGATTAATTTTTTTCGTGCAGATACGGCAAATTTTTTGATCGCACTTTTATCCAATTTTAAAACCTCCATCTATGATCAGTCATATAAAACATGCCTACTCTCTGGAAATTCTTGATGCACTTTAATGTAATGATACAGTCGCTGTGACATATCTCTTGGTTCGATTTTCTTCTTAAGTGCATCTTGATAAACATCCAACCAATCTTCTAGACGTTGATCCGCTTCTAACATATCTAACAAAATAAATAACTTAATTTCTTCTGTTCTTTCAATATAATGTTTTTTGAAAAAAGCAATGGCTTCTTTAGATTCACCCAATTCACTCTTAGTGATAAAAATCATCGTTACTAAAGTATTTAAATACTCTTCATCTTCAATATCGATTGATTTCCAATTTACTTTTCCAAGTTTTAAGCGTTTTTCACGCAAAAGTTGCTGAGTGATTTCAATCATTCTTTCTTTAAGTGGTGCTGTGTTTAGTGCGCCTAACAAAATGACTAATAAACAATTAGGCAGTGTATAGGTCGCAGTACTTTGAGTGAGGATAAGATTTAATGAATCGGTCAGCCATCTGTCGGGTTCCTCGATGCTTTTTTTCAATAGAACGATTTGCTCGAAAAAGTCGCCTTGGGAAATTTTTATCGTCTCAAAAGGTTCTTGACTAGCAAAAACATAGTGACCAGATCCATAGCAAAATAGTTTATAAAGCTCCTCTAACATCTCAATACATGTTTGTTTATGAGTTGGATGGCTAGAAAATGATAGTACTTGATCGACTAATCTTTTCGCAATAAACCGCCACTTCGAACGCTCCTTTTTTGGAATGATTCGATTAGGAACGACATAATTTTGAGCATAAGCATTTTCAATAAAGAAGTTTACTTCTTTAACGAGAGTTGAAAAATCGATTTTTGCATGGTCTTGTTTCGTGCTGTTCTTTTGCTTTTTAAAATGTTCTGGATCGTTAATTAATGCGTCGATTTCTTTTTCATCTCTTCTTGCTTTTGGAATGACTTTATATAATTCGACAATGATTTGTTCAAGCTCAGCTTGGTTATGTGCTTTTATTTTCTGGCGCAGTTCACTTACTTTCATTATTTAGCCTCCATCGTCTAATGACTCCTACTAGTTGAGATAATCCATAAAAGATAAATTATCCTTATTAAACAAGATTAATCGTTGTGTCTTCATCAAGTTCAGCAAGTAATTGCTGTCTTAGCTCTTCAACAAATTGATCAATATCTTGTTTTGAGTGGAATGTTTTCGATCCTTTTATAACTGCATTTTTACTCATCGTTTTGATTTTCCGTTCTTTAACAACAGATGGTCTAGGTGGAGTTTTCTCACCGGTATCATCACCCTTACCTGGTTCAATCGGATCTGGTCTATACTGATACATTTCCTGAATGCAACGGACTTTCAAACGATCACTTTCAACTTCAATTGCAATTGCTTCATATATGCTGTTTACTCGCTCTAATCGATCAAGCAACGTTTGAAACCTTGCTCGGAAAGTACCAGAGAAAACCTCTTTCCATTCTTGATTTGCTTCCATTTCTTTGTTCACTTCAGCTAAATCATTTTTGATTGCTTTGCGGACTGGTGCACATTCGCTCTCTATAATTTCAATAAATTGATCATCAAATGTTTGATTTAAGGAAGGAAGTTCTTGAATGCGACTATATGGTTCTGCCTGATTCATAATCGATTCCATGCTCGCTACTGTTGCTTTCATTTTTTGATCAGTGATATACGTTCGATTTTGATCGAAAATTTCCAATCGTTTTCTCGCTTCATCATAGATCGGCTGTTGATTTTCAAAGAAACCTTTAATCTGCTTAACTTCAGTTGCATAATCAATCAAGTCATGACGTAACTCTCTTAACTTTTTAAAGTATGTTGACGTATCATTGATCGTTAGAATGTCATCAATCAATGCTTTTCCATTTTTTAAAATATCTTCACCAGGATAATATTGATGACGATAGTTTGCTAAAAGTTCAATCAATCGACTCTTTTCATTGTTAAGAAAATCATTAAATTGATCTTTTAAGCCATCTTCATCTTGAGGTGACGCAGAAATACCGAACATTTCTTTCGTTAAATCTCGAACATTTTTTAGTAACACTTCTGAAATCCGTTCGCGTTTTCTAACAATGACACGATCAACATAGTCACGCTTCGTTAAATAGTTAATCAAGTTCGGATCATTTAATTCAAGTTGACTACTATTTAAGATTAATTTGATTTCTTGTGCTTTAAATAACTGTAGTAGAATCCCTGTTGTATCCAGTTCAATCCAACCATAAGGTAAATTAGCAAAATACGTTGTCATACTTTTTACCGATAAATTTTGGTTACGATTCGTTAGACGTGTGACATAATTATCAACTTCTTTGATCGCTAAATAATTCTCTTCACTCTCACTATCCATTGTTAACTGAGTTGAGCTAGTTAAAATCTCTGTTAAATCATTAGCTGTATCGATCGAAGGCTTGATCTGATCTAATTTATGATAGAGCGCCTTGATCAGCATCCGAAAAGCATCATTGATTCGATCAACAGGATTTTTCTTCTGGATCTCAAGCATTTGTGAGTTGACATAGATTTCTGCATGTTTTAAGGCTTCTTTGACAAATGTTGTCACACGTTCTCTTCGTTCGGTCACTTCTCGTGCCTTCTTAACTTTGATATCCTCTATCACCTGTGTTACTGATGTACCGCTTTTTACTTTCATGTAGGCTTGGATTTTTAAAATCTCTTCCATTTCATCGAGATAGGACGTATCAGCAGGTAATTTAACGATGACATTATTCTCCCTCGCTGACATCATTTTTAGCTCATACTCGTTGTAATTCATCGATGCATCTGCGTATGGTGTTAAAATACGAATCCCAATATCGCTCGACTGTGTCCGAACAGGACGATCATCAATAAAGGCATTAAAATCAAAATTATATTTAGCTGAATAACGGTATTTACGATCACGATAAATCCCGTCAAAAATATCCTCACCAATCTTTTGTACAACTTCTGTTGATTCAATTTGCATATGCTTAATTTCACGATTAACGTCTTGTTCATCATTCGTTAAGAAAGTGTATTGATCACCATCTTTTTGAATCAATGTCTGACCAACTAAACGAACGAGAGACTTCTCAATCCGCTTCTTTAAATCGATGATATCAACATCAAGATGATCGATCATTAACGTTGCTAAATTATCAAGGTTAGCTGGAAGCTCTTTGACATATTTGATTAAGAAAAGCACTTTTAATACTTCAACATCAAAACCATCTAATTTATCGTTATTTTCAGCATGAATCATCACACCACGAATACTATGTTCTAGAAATGTTTCAATTGTTTCATAAAATGCAGAGAAAGGAACTAACTTCCCTTCTGATTCTGCTGAAAATCGGATCGCTGACTCTTGGAAAGCACTTAATAATGAACGCTCACCTTCAGCCAAGTGACGACCAGACGCGCCGTGAATTCGCACACCAGCAAATACTTTTTGCAGTAAGTTAAATTGATATGGAATAAATGGATAAACATCAATAAAATCTTGCTCATCCCGATATTGTTTCATTTCAGCACTTTTTTCGGTGAACGTTAAAATACTTTGTAAAATTGATTGATTTTGACGATACACTTCACCAAGCGTTTGGCTACCATGTTCATTTTTTACAAGGATACGCTTTTTAATCACTTCATCGACATAGGCACTCGACAAACTTAGTTTTGTATCAAAGCGTCCTTGAATTTTTGAAAAATCATTTCCCTTTACTGTTAACACTGAATCAATATCTTCTTGACTCGTAACAGCAATCCAAGCTCTTCCTTGGCATTGACGACCAAATTCATGCACGATCGTTTGTAAGTTCAGCATCGCATGTGAGTTATCACCGATATATTGACCGACCTCATCAATGAAGAATGCGATATGATGATCTTTCCCTTTTGAATCGAGATATTCTTTTACGCGTTTAACAAACCGTTCAATACTAATCGTATAATCTTGTTCAGCTCGTTCAAACCAATTTCTCGCCGCCTCTTCACTCATCTGTGTTGATTTTGACAACGCTTCAATAATGGCGTCTTCTTCGTAATAGAAATCCTCTCTCGAATCCTCCCAAGTGTTGCCAGAAATTGTTCCAAATGTTTCTCGGAAGACGTCATAACGCCCGTCTTTTTGCATGCTCCGTTCAATTTCAGCAATCCACGGAATCGCTCCACAAAATCCTTGCATTTCGTTAAACACTTTATTAAGCACTTTCACAATCGAATCTTTATTCGCCATCGAATCAGACTCACTCTTTGCATCAATATCAAACAGGATCACATCAGTTGTGATTTCACTTACTTTTTTGAAGTCTTCCAAAATCTTTGGATCGTTGATTTTTTCCTCAAAAAAATCAATTGCATACTTGTCCCCAACTTTTCGATTTTCAACTAAGTAGGATAAAATTTTTAAAAAATGGGACTTACCCGAACCAAAAAAGCCAGAAATCCAGACACCAATTTCATCTGTATTCGTCTCAATACCTTTGCAATAAGCAGCAAAAAATTCACCAATATGTTTATGTAGTTCATCTGTTACAACGTACTCTTCTAACTCCTGATAAATATTCGCATCAACGTCTTGTCCAACTTTGACAACACCCTTTATTTCACGGTTAATTGAACGTTTAAACATCTTTGCAATTTGCATCTTGTTCCCTCCCTAATATTCTACTAATTGAAATGCACGATAGTAATTATCATCTTTTATTGCACCGAACAAACGTAACTCTTGCCCATCGTAACGCCCGGGGAAAAACATCACAACAGGGAGTTGCCTAACTGCTTTAAACAAATTATTTAAAATCACATGAGAGCGAATAATCGGAAATGCCTTCCCTACTCCCGTCATAAAAATGATAGCATTGTCTTCGATGCGATCGGCAATATATTTAATCATCAGATCATTATTTAATGTCAGCCTCAGTGACTTCTTCGTTGCATTCAAGACAAATTCACTATCTCTTTTTTTTTCCATGACAAAGTTTTTTTCTAAATAACCCTTATCATCAAGTATTTCTAAAACCATCTCATACAAATCAAATTCAATAATTTTTTGGTTAGATAAATCATGATTGACTTGTTCTTTAAGATACTTAACATGGTCTCTTACAAGCATTTCATATTCAGGCTCGTAATCAAAAATATGATAGCCCACCTCATTTCCTAATCCTCTATTTTCTCTAAAAGATGGGTTTGTTATTTTAGGCAAAATTTGATCTAGCCGCTCATTGATTGTCTTCACTTTTTATTCGCCTCCAATCATAGCGTGTATAAATTTTTCATCACCAAGATTCACAATATGATCAATCACATCAGGATTAATGACCGGAACATCAAGTTCACGATCACCTTTTTGATTTTTCATTAAACCCGCTTCAAAAAGAATTCGAATATAAACTTGTTGTAATTTATAAAACGTGTAATCAACCCATTTAGCAACGCTCTTACTTTGTTGGCGCTTCGATTCAAAATATGTATAAAAATCACGGTCAGTAATAACCATCTCCTGGTAGGTCAGCTTGTCTCGAAACACTTCATTCATAAACTCAAAAAACAAGCGATCTGTCTTCAAAATCGCATAGAGAACAATCACTTTACTTGTTTCAACATCACCGTTTGTCATTTTTTTCATTAAAAACGCATCCAATACTGCTAATCTTTTTAAAATTGTTGACGCAACTTCTTTTTTTCGAGCTTCAGAATTTATCTGTAGAATATTTTCAATCAGTACTTTTTCTTTTATTTCAACATCATTTAATCCTTGTAAAATAAGCTCTGCAAGGCTTTTCGTTTCATTATAAAAATAAGGTCTTGATTTAATTGTCGACCGATACTTTAGTTGTTTTTCCAAAATTACTCAATCCCTTGGTCCAAAATTTAATCATTCCCTTTTATTTTAACATTCGACTATAGGTAATGGAAGGATTAATCGATAATTTGTAGTGGTCAAGCTTTATTAAATACGACATTTTATTTAATGGGGTAAATTATTGGTATAAAAAAATACTCCGTTTTAGATAGCATATACTGCTCATCCAAAACGGAGTATGTCACTTTTTTTGAGAATTATAATGTTATGTTGCATTTTTTAAGACCATTACTTCAGCTTGGGTTTTCGATAAATTGCCAGCAAAGATTGTCATTTGTGTTTCCATTACGTCAAGTTTATCGTGTACTT
Source organism: Amphibacillus indicireducens (assembly GCF_039539605.1). Classification (NCBI taxonomy): domain Bacteria; kingdom Bacillati; phylum Bacillota; class Bacilli; order Caryophanales; family Bacillaceae; genus Amphibacillus; species Amphibacillus indicireducens. The sequence continues at coordinate 12,421 of NZ_BAABDL010000115.1, forward strand.
TGTCAAATTCTTGTTTTGTGTTTATTTCCATATTATCAAAACGTGCCTCGAGAGAATCCAATCTACCACCCAAGCGTTCATCTAAAGAATCGATTTTACCAGTTAAACGCTCATCTAGAGAGTCAATTTTACCATTCAAATCCTCACCTAGAGAGTTGATTTTACCATTCAAGCGTTCATCTAAAGAGTCAATTTTTCCGTTCAAGCGCTCATCTAGTTGGGTAACGTGTTGAGCTAATTCATTAACTGCTAAGAATACTGCTTCCAATGATATTTCTTCCTTCATTTTTATGCCTCCTTTCATATTAGATACTTCTATCTTTGATTTAATCTTAACAGAGTTTTGTTAATTCGTCTATATGAAAGGACCCTCAAAACCCTTTAATAGCAAAGGTTATAATGGTATTTCAGAGTATTTTTTTAGCTTGTTTTAGTGGGTTAGATAGTAATTTTGTGAATTCTTGTGGTTTTTATTGCTTGAAAAAAAATTTGATTTGCATACTTTCTTTACAGCGATCATAAGATTGAATTAGCGAATTAAATTATTAATAATAGCTGAGAATTATATGCACCAAATACATCACAAAGCAATAATTATCGATGATATTACCGTCCAAAGGCCTTGATTCATTTTGGGATGTTTGCTATAATTTAGTTAGGAATAAAAAAGAGAGACAGTGACTGAGCGAACAGCCACGTCTCTTGAGAACAATAAGCGAAGTTTTTTCGCTCAACCTTACTTGGTTTATTTTTAAAAGAGGTTTAATCCTCAATATCTTTAACCGTTCAGATTGGGGTCTGGACGGTTGTTTTATTTGCGAAACATTTTCGCGAACTCTACAATTGCCGTAACGATTTCCTTAGATAAATCAATGATACTCTTGATTAAGTCTAAGATAGTTTTCATGCAGCCTAATAAAGCTACTATAAAAACTATTATCGCTATTAGCAAAGTTGTATCAAACAACACGCTCTCCCTGCTTCACGAATAAGAGAGCCTTTGTTAGGAACTGTATTTCTTTCATTCCATTGGCATCATCCCCTTCGTTTCAGAAGTTAAGGTTGAGCGATCGTCCTTAGCCTATTATTCTCTTAACCTAATTATATTAGATTTTAGCGAATAATGTATAAGAAAGAGGAAGTTAAGCCATTAATGTGAATGCTAAACTAAAGTCAATAAATAGCCATAATTCCCCTATGAACTTTGATGTGATGTGATCTTATGGAAATACATTCAAGGTGTTGTAGGGCCATAATTCCCCTATGAACTTTGATGTGATATGATTTTGAGCTTCCTCTAATGTGCTTGCTTCCGCCATAATTCCCCTATGAACTTTGATGTGATATGATTGAAGATGATCTTGCAGGAAGATTATTAAAGCCATAATTCCCCTATGAACTTTGATGTGATATGATGTATCCCTTTAAGCATGCCAAGACACTTACGCCATAATTCCCCTATGAACTTTGATGTGATATGATACTAGCGTTTACTGACGATGAGTTCTTTTTGCCATAATTCCCCTATGAACTTTGATGTGATATGATTAGTCCCATCTGCCATTATTCATCCACCCCCGCCATAATTCCCCTATGAACTTTGATGTGATATGATAACACCCTAGTCGAGATGGTTATTTAAACGGCCATAATTCCCCTATGAACTTTGATGTGATATGATACTTCATAAACTTATAATTAGCCTGTTTAAGCCATAATTCCCCTATGAACTTTGATGTGATATGATCTCTCAACCGCCCTTGACATGGAACCTTTGGCCATAATTCCCCTATGAACTTTGATGTGATATGATTAAAGTAGTTTGTCTTAGTCATTGATATAAGCCATAATTCCCCTATGAACTTTGATGTGATATGATGGTACGCTTTAAAACTGGATCATGGCGTACGCCATAATTCCCCTATGAACTTTGATGTGATATGATTTAGACAATTTTGCTAACGTTGAATGTCCTGCCATAATTCCCCTATGAACTTTGATGTGATATGATAAGCTGAACGAGTACAGGAGTTGGAGGACGGCCATAATTCCCCTATGAACTTTGATGTGATATGATCGCTAAAAGTCGCACCTTGTCCGAAAATAGCCATAATTCCCCTATGAACTTTGATGTGATATGATCGAATTGAATAACGGTTCCATCCTCATGATGCCATAATTCCCCTATGAACTTTGATGTGATATGATCATCCAGTCTGCGTTAAGGTCGCTCTGCGGGCCATAATTCCCCTATGAACTTTGATGTGATATGATCATCCAGTCTGCGTTAAGGTCGCTCTGCGGGCCATAATTCCCCTATGAACTTTGATGTGATATGATTCAGGGTTATAAGCAATAGCACCAGTTGATGCCATAATTCCCCTATGAACTTTGATGTGATATGATTAAAGACTTTAATTATCCAGCATTTAATGCGCCATAATTCCCCTATGAACTTTGATGTGATATGATTAACATTTTTTAATAAAGATGAGACAATTGGCCATAATTCCCCTATGAACTTTGATGTGATATGATGCAACTGTATACATTAACGCACTACGTTGAGCCATAATTCCCCTATGAACTTTGATGTGATATGATGCTTTCCTAGTGTTTTTGGCGGTAGATTTCGCCATAATTCCCCTATGAACTTTGATGTGATATGATGGATGAGGACATGATTAATCGCCTTGGCATGCCATAATTCCCCTATGAACTTTGATGTGATATGATACACTTAATAACAACTGCTGCTCCAGGAATGCCATAATTCCCCTATGAACTTTGATGTGATATGATAGTAAATCAGATCTATTGGCTAATGCGAATGCCATAATTCCCCTATGAACTTTGATGTGATATGATGTAGCATGATAAGATTTTCCTGAACCGACAGCCATAATTCCCCTATGAACTTTGATGTGATATGATTTGCAAGAAACAGGTAGAGACGAGCTAAACGCCATAATTCCCCTATGAACTTTGATGTGATATGATTAGCAATTTTGTGTTTTCATCCATTGCTAAGCCATAATTCCCCTATGAACTTTGATGTGATATGATCCTCTCAAGTGGCTCTATGAGTGAGTTATGGCCATAATTCCCCTATGAACTTTGATGTGATATGATATTACGTTGAATGGAACGAAAAGGCAGTAAGCCATAATTCCCCTATGAACTTTGATGTGATATGATCTCTGATTTGTGACACCATTTGCATTGCGGCCATAATTCCCCTATGAACTTTGATGTGATATGATAACTCAAGGCGGCAAGAAACAGCCAGGATAGCCATAATTCCCCTATGAACTTTGATGTGATATGATTAAAAAAAGCATCTAACTACTGACTAGTTAGCCATAATTCCCCTATGAACTTTGATGTGATATGATCAAAATAGATATTATCAATCTTGCTCAACGCCATAATTCCCCTATGAACTTTGATGTGATATGATGTAGGTTGTTGTTGTTGATTTAACCTAGTTGCCATAATTCCCCTATGAACTTTGATGTGATATGATTTTCAAGAAATTCACTGGTACGCCCATCACGCCATAATTCCCCTATGAACTTTGATGTGATATGATTCATGCAATTAGCTCAAGAAGGAATTAAGAGCCATAATTCCCCTATGAACTTTGATGTGATATGATTCTGCGCAATATGGTTGTCCTGTCGGATCAGCCATAATTCCCCTATGAACTTTGATGTGATATGATTTATGCTTAAGCTGACTCATTCGTTCATTCGCCATAATTCCCCTATGAACTTTGATGTGATATGATTGTTTTTGGTTTAGTGTAATCATCAATCCTGCCATAATTCCCCTATGAACTTTGATGTGATATGATTGAATAACGGTTCATCTCTCTCTCATGATGCCATAATTCCCCTATGAACTTTGATGTGATATGATTCATTAGGTTGCTTGTCCTCTTTTGGTTTGGCCATAATTCCCCTATGAACTTTGATGTGATATGATGGAAGTTGTTTTAAACTCGACAACTGACGGGCCATAATTCCCCTATGAACTTTGATGTGATATGATAAAGCCAGTTTCCCAACTGGCTCAAATTCTGCCATAATTCCCCTATGAACTTTGATGTGATATGATGAATAATTTTCTTTCTTTGTCGGTTTTCTGGCCATAATTCCCCTATGAACTTTGATGTGATATGATTAACCCGTTGAGCTATCCTTGCGCGGTTTCGCCATAATTCCCCTATGAACTTTGATGTGATATGATCTTATTTCAGACGTATCAAACAACGCGAGGCCATAATTCCCCTATGAACTTTGATGTGATATGATTACAAGCCGATGCTCGAACGCCTTAAACCTGCCATAATTCCCCTATGAACTTTGATGTGATATGATTAAAATCCTTTTAATAGCATTAGAAAAAGCGCCATAATTCCCCTATGAACTTTGATGTGATATGATCTATCAAATTCATCTCTTATGATAAATTGAGCCATAATTCCCCTATGAACTTTGATGTGATATGATAAACTGAATTAACTTTAATTGATCATCGACGCCATAATTCCCCTATGAACTTTGATGTGATATGATACATATTAATTGACTTCCTTATAATATTACGCCATAATTCCCCTATGAACTTTGATGTGATATGATGAAGTATAATCAATGGATGCGTGGTATTCGGCCATAATTCCCCTATGAACTTTGATGTGATATGATTAGAATTGAGTGATGGACAGGAATTAGGAAGCCATAATTCCCCTATGAACTTTGATGTGATATGATAAGTCGTTATAGCGACTATAAACAGTGCATGCCATAATTCCCCTATGAACTTTGATGTGATATGATGCAACAAATTCATTGTTCAAGTTAAGTGCTGCCATAATTCCCCTATGAACTTTGATGTGATATGATTCAATAAAACTTAGGAGGAGTAAAAATGAGCCATAATTCCCCTATGAACTTTGATGTGATATGATAATAACAATAAAAAGGAAGTGAAAACATGCGCCATAATTCCCCTATGAACTTTGATGTGATATGATTCATTAACTACTTTGGATAATGTAATGTTGCCATAATTCCCCTATGAACTTTGATGTGATATGATCTCTCAGTGAGCCTGTATGACTGTCTCTCAGCCATAATTCCCCTATGAACTTTGATGTGATATGATCCTGCCTTAGTGACTAGCTCAACTTTTTTAGCCATAATTCCCCTATGAACTTTGATGTGATATGATTAAATTAATTTTTTCCCTAGACATATCTATGCCATAATTCCCCTATGAACTTTGATGTGATATGATATTGAGATGCAATATAAGCATATTAAAACAGCCATAATTCCCCTATGAACTTTGATGTGATATGATACTAGACTTGTTAACCTCTTTATCCTTAATGCCATAATTCCCCTATGAACTTTGATGTGATATGATACTGGATCGCCATAGCCCGATAGGACAGCTGCCATAATTCCCCTATGAACTTTGATGTGATATGATCCTGCCTTAGTGACTAGCTCAACTTTTTTAGCCATAATTCCCCTATGAACTTTGATGTGATATGATTAAAATCCTTTTAATAGCATTAGAAAAAGCGCCATAATTCCCCTATGAACTTTGATGTGATATGATCAATTCCAATCTATCGCTTGCATCAATCCGCCATAATTCCCCTATGAACTTTGATGTGATATGATTAACGAGTATAACCACAAGCAAGCGATCATTGCCATAATTCCCCTATGAACTTTGATGTGATATGATACTGGATCGCCATAGCCCGATAGGACAGCTGCCATAATTCCCCTATGAACTTTGATGTGATATGATGACGAAGCACAGGAGTATACAGATGACCAAGCCATAATTCCCCTATGAACTTTGATGTGATATGATTGTATTTTCCTCGCCTATTTACCAACGCAAGCCATAATTCCCCTATGAACTTTGATGTGATATGATTTCATTAGGTTGCTTGTCCTCTTTTGGTTTGGCCATAATTCCCCTATGAACTTTGATGTGATATGATTCGATTCGCTAGTAGTAGATGTATTTTTATGCCATAATTCCCCTATGAACTTTGATGTGATATGATTTTAATAATCGTGAGTATGACGATCAACCCGCCATAATTCCCCTATGAACTTTGATGTGATATGATGTGTCCTTAGCAGACAAGAAAGATAACATCGCCATAATTCCCCTATGAACTTTGATGTGATATGATGATTCATTTTCATCACCCTTAAAAGGTAACGCCATAATTCCCCTATGAACTTTGATGTGATATGATCTATCAAAGCGCAGTTGTGAACAGTACCAAGCCATAATTCCCCTATGAACTTTGATGTGATATGATGTAATGACGTTAAATATTGACGCGATGACAGCCATAATTCCCCTATGAACTTTGATGTGATATGATCTATGAATAACGATTCCTTGCTCATCTGCAGCCATAATTCCCCTATGAACTTTGATGTGATATGATTGATCTTTATGTTCATGACTGATTAAACAAGCCATAATTCCCCTATGAACTTTGATGTGATATGATTTTAATAATCGTGAGTATGACGATCAACCCGCCATAATTCCCCTATGAACTTTGATGTGATATGATAAGCTGAACGAGTACAGGAGTTGGAGGGCGGCCATAATTCCCCTATGAACTTTGATGTGATATGATTTAATAATCGTGAGTATGACGATCAACCCGCCATAATTCCCCTATGAACTTTGATGTGATATGATGATAGTGCATTTTTAACCCTTACATCACCAGCCATAATTCCCCTATGAACTTTGATGTGATATGATAATGAGGTAAGACCGTTATCCTTAGAAGACGCCATAATTCCCCTATGAACTTTGATGTGATATGATTGCATAAACTTGTGCTTTATGACCTTCCGTGCCATAATTCCCCTATGAACTTTGATGTGATATGATAGGGATGGTTCTTTAACTTCTTCAATAAAAGCCATAATTCCCCTATGAACTTTGATGTGATATGATTAATCGACTTGTTGCACCTACCATAGATAGGCCATAATTCCCCTATGAACTTTGATGTGATATGATAGTAATCCCCACAATACTACTTCATCAGACGCCATAATTCCCCTATGAACTTTGATGTGATATGATCTCTAATGGTGTAGGCGGTCACAACAGTGGCCATAATTCCCCTATGAACTTTGATGTGATATGATCATGCTGTAGATTGATCGCTAAACTCACGAGCCATAATTCCCCTATGAACTTTGATGTGATATGATAGCAAAAAAGCATAGCCATTAGACCATGCTGCCATAATTCCCCTATGAACTTTGATGTGATATGATTCACCATTCAGTGACTGGGTACAAACAGGAGCCATAATTCCCCTATGAACTTTGATGTGATATGATGCAAACAATCTGACACTGAGTGCAAATGGGGCCATAATTCCCCTATGAACTTTGATGTGATATGATGAAAATAGCAGTGACTGGGTAGATAAAGTAGCCATAATTCCCCTATGAACTTTGATGTGATATGATACTGGCAAGGCAAACTCTACAGCCGAAGCAGCCATAATTCCCCTATGAACTTTGATGTGATATGATGACAATGAGTTAAACGTATCTAACTCCATCGCCATAATTCCCCTATGAACTTTGATGTGATATGATGTACCATCTGAAAACGTCTCACAGCATCCTGCCATAATTCCCCTATGAACTTTGATGTGATATGATCATTGCGTTCATCTTTTAACTCGTTGATGTGCCATAATTCCCCTATGAACTTTGATGTGATATGATAACAGCTGAGACCGTTACTGCCTATGGTATGCCATAATTCCCCTATGAACTTTGATGTGATATGATTTTTAACAAACAAAAAAGACACCCTGTTGGGCCATAATTCCCCTATGAACTTTGATGTGATATGATACCTTCCTCGACGTATAAACCGAAGTCCGAGCCATAATTCCCCTATGAACTTTGATGTGATATGATACACATAAGTTAGTAAAACACCAACCGAGAGCCATAATTCCCCTATGAACTTTGATGTGATATGATAAGACTGATTTTTATTGCTTGGTCATCTATGCCATAATTCCCCTATGAACTTTGATGTGATATGATTGTTCGTTGAAACTGGAATAACGTTAACATGCCATAATTCCCCTATGAACTTTGATGTGATATGATAAATCCGTCTGCTTCTTCCGTTGTTAACGTGCCATAATTCCCCTATGAACTTTGATGTGATATGATTATTCGTTGCACACTTGCCATGATTATAAAGCCATAATTCCCCTATGAACTTTGATGTGATATGATGATTTCGGCGCCCAAGTGACGATGTTGCCAGCCATAATTCCCCTATGAACTTTGATGTGATATGATCTGACATCTGAAATCTGTTCTCTTCCTCTAGCCATAATTCCCCTATGAACTTTGATGTGATATGATCAAGTATACCTGTAGCTTCTGACCCTTGTAGCCATAATTCCCCTATGAACTTTGATGTGATATGATCTCTTCCGGCATGCTTAGCGCCTTGTTCCGGCCATAATTCCCCTATGAACTTTGATGTGATATGATGCATTTGCTGATATGGATGAGGAACAACAAGCCATAATTCCCCTATGAACTTTGATGTGATATGATATATCTTTGCACAAACTCAGACATACACAGGCCATAATTCCCCTATGAACTTTGATGTGATATGATCTCATTCTTTCGTCTGAGATTCGATCGACTGCCATAATTCCCCTATGAACTTTGATGTGATATGATACTAATATTATCTGGAACATCTACAATGGTGCCATAATTCCCCTATGAACTTTGATGTGATATGATTTAGCTTGGCGGCTCGCTCAATATCACTGAGCCATAATTCCCCTATGAACTTTGATGTGATATGATACCTTCCTCGACGTATAAGCCAAAGTCCGAGCCATAATTCCCCTATGAACTTTGATGTGATATGATTTGGATATTGTCAGGGTCATGCCTTTTATTGCCATAATTCCCCTATGAACTTTGATGTGATATGATTCTGTATTGTAGAGGTGTGCGCCATTTACGGCCATAATTCCCCTATGAACTTTGATGTGATATGATATTTCTGTTAGTCTGTCGTTATCTATAATAGCCATAATTCCCCTATGAACTTTGATGTGATATGATAACTGGATTTAAAACACCACTTCGTTGATCGCCATAATTCCCCTATGAACTTTGATGTGATATGATGCAATTCAAGTGGAATCCTTCAACGTCATGGCCATAATTCCCCTATGAACTTTGATGTGATATGATTATTGCTTGTCATAGCGGCGAGATTATAGCGCCATAATTCCCCTATGAACTTTGATGTGATATGATCTTCCATACGGTTTTCCGAATGAAAGAGGTGCCATAATTCCCCTATGAACTTTGATGTGATATGATAAGAAAATCAATATTAATCAACCGCAAAAAGCCATAATTCCCCTATGAACTTTGATGTGATATGATACGATTAAAATTAAAGACGAAAAGTTTAATGCCATAATTCCCCTATGAACTTTGATGTGATATGATCATTTAATTTCTCGTTAGCCACGCTTGATGCCATAATTCCCCTATGAACTTTGATGTGATATGATTGAGGTTTATGAAGTGGTCGGTACCGAATCGCCATAATTCCCCTATGAACTTTGATGTGATATGATATACGGGCGCACCATTAGACGGGGTAGAGCGCCATAATTCCCCTATGAACTTTGATGTGATATGATAAAACCCATCATTTAAAGGATCATGTTTCGGCCATAATTCCCCTATGAACTTTGATGTGATATGATGCCACGTTAGTTCAATATAGTTCGGTTAGCGCCATAATTCCCCTATGAACTTTGATGTGATATGATGTTAAAAGGGGGAATGGTTATGTAACTGAGCCATAATTCCCCTATGAACTTTGATGTGATATGATAAATTAATAAATACCGTGCTGATCGATTAAGCCATAATTCCCCTATGAACTTTGATGTGATATGATTCAGTAAAAAGCTCATCAATCAAAGGTGATGCCATAATTCCCCTATGAACTTTGATGTGATATGATGGATTGAACTGCAGTATGCAAACCTAGTTAGCCATAATTCCCCTATGAACTTTGATGTGATATGATACATGGCACTCAATCCCTTGATTCTTCCCCGTTTCAAGGGATTTCTTTTTTAAAATTCCACTCGAATTCTAGTAAATATATCACACTTTTGTTCAAATTAATTAAATTTATCGTTAAAAAAACACTCACAAAATAATTTGCAAGTGTTTTTTAAAAGAAATCTATTTTATTTGCTCCTAATTCTTCTTCTGGAGTGACTGTTCCTAATAAAATATCCATATTTTCAAATTGTTTTTCGGTAATTTTCAGCGCTCGAATCGCTCCATTTACACGTGGAAGATTTTCATTTAATCTTCGCATATGTTTTGCCACACCATCTTGTCCATTGCATATTCTTGAATAAATAGAATACTGTAACATAACATAGCCGTCATTTAATAAAAACTTTCTAAATTTTGCGTAAGCTTTCCTATCTTGTCGACGGGCAACCGGCAAATCAAAGAAGACGATAATTCTCATATATCTACTCATATCTATGAGCTTTTAGATTAGTCAGTTCAGGGAGAATTAATAGGCTTGCATCTTGCTGCCGGCTTGCAGATACAAAGCTTTTTATCATGTTGTCAACACCATGTGTGACACTTAATCTCTCTCCGTTCCAGACAGCTTCAATATCTAACACTCGAAATAGTAATTTTCTAATTTCTGAATTCCATTCATTATCTTCAGTAACATTTGAAATTATGATTATATCTACAAATGGTCTTAGTACTTCCATAAAATCATCCGCTAAATTAAATGCATTCGTTTGACTATCGTGAAAAACACCGTAGCTTGGTGTAAATCCATACCGAACTAGTGCCCTTGCCACTAACGAACGGATAATACTATAACCATAGTTCAAACAAATGTTGTAGACATTTTCTTCTCTGCGATGGAAACCTTCACCAAATAAAAGTTCAAAATAAATTTTTGCACCGTATGCTTCACGATTAGTTCGATCACCTGACTCTACACTTCGGCTAATTGCATAAACCTTTTGGGCCTCTTCTCCCATATGATTTAATTCAAGACACCGCGCTTGATTTTCTAACTTTCTCACAACAACCTTTTGCCAGATTCGCTTTTTAAATGGTTTACTTAAGGATAACTGCATTTCTAAAACTGCCTTTTGTCTTGAATGCCTGTGGAATGGTTGCACAATTCCACTAGGCATTCTTTTACGATCACAAATAATCAGTTCAACATGGTACTCCGTGCATTTACTCAGTAAAGCATTTGTAATAGTTATTGCAGGGTCTTCTAACGTTATTGTGACAATATCCTCTAACGGTATTTTAATCGCTTCTTCTTGTTTAATCACCAATTGTTCGTTAGCTGTAGATAACTTAGCGGGATTGCGGATAACGATATGTCTATACGCCATGGCGCTTTTCCTGATTAACTTTAGTTAGATTTCCTAACGGATCAACTTGATACTTTTCAATGAGTTTCAAATTCTTTGAACCTATTCTATCTGAAAACTCATTTTTATGCTCAGTTATATTCAACTGTGCTGTTGCAGTATCAACACCTTTATAATAAAATATTTCTTCTATCCATTTTTTTATCTCTCCTGTATTTGTCTTCGAAGTTTTTTCTCTAGGCATTTTAACTTTAATCACGTCATTAGGATATAAATTAAATAAAAATTCATATGCATCTGTTATATTCGGCCATTCCTGATAAGGCTTTTTCTGTGTGATAAACTTCTCTGGAACCCGCTTCGCCACGACATCACTAACATAAACAGGTGCTAAATAAAACTTACCATTCTCTTTATGGCGAAAAACTTCTGTTCTTGCAATACTAGCATTTTCAGCAACGGTTTTATCATCTAAATAAAAAACTTGATTTGCTGTTGTTTCAATTTTTATACTCCTAATTATTGGAGCATTTTCTGGATTTTTTGATGGCTTAAATAGTGGATCATTAAATGCTTTCTTTTTATCCTTTCCATATTCCAAGTATCTCTCTTTAATGACTTGATATGTTTTCGGATCCGATTCTTTACCGTACATTGGAAAATCACCGTTTGGATCGAATGGAATATCTTCTAAAGCATACTTTTTCACCATTAAATTAAGCCCTTTTTCAGTAAAGCCACGATGTCTTCTTAATGTTTCTTCATGAATTTGTCCTTTAACCGAGCGTTTCGGCATTCTTGAAACAAAGATTGGTTTAACTTGCGATATGAATTCTTCGTCATACCCTGATAAGGATAAACTTTCTAATGCCAATTTTAAAGTATCAGGATTTTGAATCAATCTAGCTTCTAACTCCCTAGTAAAACCTTCCCATGGCTCAGGGAATCGTTCTCCCTTTCGTTTCAATAGTTGAGAAGCATGTTGTTCACTGCGTTTAAAGTATCTGCTAACTCTGTTTTGGAATGGATGACTTACCGCAACTATTACAGCATCTACCGCATGATGAAGATCATTCTCTTCACGGTCTTTATTAAAGCCCCATCTCTTTCGCATTAAAGAGGTGTAAGCTCCATTTACGGTAAAGACATGTTGCTTTTTACCTTCTTCTTTCCTGAATTCTAAATTATCTTCAATAAATCCTTTTAAGAAACGAGTAATGTAACGTGTATCGTTTAAATGCCTTGATTTAAAAGTAGCCTCTTGTTCATTATCATAATTTTCTTTCAGCAGGAGATCTTTTTTCTTTTTACGAATTTTAAGCGTACTAACATATGAGTTGAACTTCTCCCATCTAATCGTATCTGACCCGAACCATTCATATGGTGTCCGGTTCATTTTGTTTTGGTTTTCTCTAGACAAGACGAGCACTTTATTAGCATTACTGTCATCAAAGCTCCGGCTATACGGAATGATATGATCAACCTCCGCATATCCTGGATTAAATAAATAATCAATTTTAATCGGTTTTAATGAATATGCACATTTATTATTTTGCTCTTCCCATAGCTTGTACTTTAGAATATCATGACCTCTTGGGTCACTTATTTCTGGGTGTAATTCGCTGATTTTAGCTTTTGCTTTATCATTCACTGTTCGGTTTTTATTATATTGCTTTTCTAGATCTTTTCGTTCTTTATAATGTCTGCCCATGTCTCGTGCCATTTCAATATATATATTTGATGGTGAGCCATATCTTTTAATGATTGCATTTATTATTTTTCTAGTTTGAGATAAAGACCTTATCACAACCGGGTTTGCAATCTCATCAGCTGGTATAACAGGTAGTAACCTCTTCTTTTCTAATCCTACTCTTTGGTTGAAATTATATCCAGCCTTTTCACAGGCTTCATGATACTGATAACCTTCTTCTAAGAAAGGAATAATTTTATTTAGCGCTTTTAATGATAGATGACCAAATTGAGAGAACGATAGATTTAAAACTTGTTCAATTAGCTGTTCATCATATACTCGATTGGCTAGATTATAGACTGGCTTTCCGTTAGTATTGACATATTTATTTCTGAGATAATCACGCGTGTCATTGTCGTCTTTATAAACCGTTACTGCATAAGCCAATGTATCATAATCAATTGGTCGAAATGCTTCAGCGATCGTTTTATCTTTTACACTATGAACGATCTGTTTTAATTGATAATAACCATCAAGTGAGACAAATCTTCTATTTTCATTTTTTGCATGTGTTTCACTCGGATCATAGAATAATTCATTAAATTTTTCATGATCTTCCAATTTTAAAATTTTTCTTAAGTCCTTATATTTTACTTCCTTTTTCTCCATACATTGCTCAACTAACAATAATCTTTCTTCTTTTGTTAATGGGCGTTGTGGTGATGTAGTCGAAATAATTCGCAACCGATTAATTTTGTCTAATGCACGGAATTTTTCAAATGTGTAAGTAAATTTAGGTGCACGTTTCTCTTTAGGTTCAAACGTACAATTTCCAATCCGCTTCACAATATCCTCTTGAGTAGAAAATGGACGCTGCGAACTCCATATCTTTATGTAAGTCTCTTCGTTTTCTTCAGTTGCGAATGGATGTCCATATTCACGTTGCTTTGTGAAAACAATTCGAATCTCTTCCTCTATTTCACTTCTTGCGAGCACGTGTGAATAGTCACCACCTTTATTACGTTTCTTTCCTTCAAATTTCTCATCACGAAGTAGCATATCCGCAACTGTACGATATGCTTTTTCTTGCATCAATGCTTTATTCTCTTGGACAGCCTTTAGTAAAACACCGCCCTCACCTGCCTTTGTTTCACTTTTTCGGTTTGATTTAAAGCCACGATTTTTGGCATAATGAATTAAAATTCGCGCAAATTCGCGATCAGTTAATTTTCTTTCTAGTCCATTTACTCGAACGAGCCAAATATCAAAGTCTCCGTCTTGCCAGTCGAATAAATCATTCGCTTCAACGGCAGATTGTAGTCCTTGATTAATAATAAATTGTCGAACACGACCTACACGATAACGTCTTCGTCTCAGTCTTCTTCTAGCTGAGCGAGCTTCTCTTCTTGGTGTAGCTAGTGAGGATCCGTTTTTTGGGTTTTCAGCTGCATCAAACATCCGCACATTCATTGCTTCGATACGATCTTTATCCCGGTTAATAACTGACCATCCTACTGATGAAATACCAATGTCTAAACCAATATCATACCTCATACAAATCATCCTTTTTCTATATATTTTGAATTATTTACTAGCTTTATATATAAAAAAAATGACTAAATACTTTTAGTCATTGCTTGTCATAAGGATGGGGAGCCCCGTCACATGGACGGGTATAGGCGATCCCCAACGCCACGGCTTAATGCCTTACCATAATAACTTACCTATGAACTTTGATGTAATATGATTCTACGACCTTCCCCTAGGTCGTTAATACCATTATAAACCCCATCTTTTACATTGTCAACATATTTTAGTAATAAATCTTGACTTTTTTGTGAATTAAACGGTCTTACCCAAACTGCGGTAAATGCGCTTTATGTGCCTCTAACATCTCATCAAGGATTGCTTTTGCCACTGTATCTGATGGAACGAGTGGATTGATCGTCATCGCAAGTAATGCCGTTTCATAGTCACCGGTTACTGCCGCTTCAGCTGCGACTCTTTCAAATGATTTGATTTGTTGGACGAGTCCTCGTGTCGCGACTGGTAAATCACCGATTGCAATTGGTTTTGGACCATCTTTTGTGATTACACAGTTGATTTCAACTGCTGATTCGTTTGGAATGCTGTCAATCGCTCCATTGTTAATCGTATTAACTGGTTGAATATCTTTACGGTCGTTGTAAATGGAATCGATTAAATTACAAGCTGCGTCACTATAATAAGCACCGCCACGTTTTTCAAGTTGTGGTGGTTTGATTGCTAATGATTCATCTTTATAGAGCTCGAATAAATCTTTTTCAAGTTTTTGGACAACTTCTGCTCTTGTACCTTCCGTTTCTGCTGCTTTCATTTCTTCGGCAAACATTTCCTCTGTCTTATAGTAGTAGCGGTGGTATGGACAAGGAATCGCGCGCAATGCCTTAATAAATTCGGGTTGCCACTTTAGATCGACAATGTTTTGCATCGTTCCACTAGACTCATCTTCTGAAGTGAGTTTGTCAATATATTGGTCAGTGAATAACTCTCCGTCTAAATAGATGTCTAAGCCATAAATCATATGATTCAGTCCGGCAAAATCGATATGAACTCGATCCGCTTCAACACCAAGTTGTTCTGCAATTCCCATCTTCATGCCGACTGGTACGTTACACAGTCCAATGACCTTTTTCCAATTACTATAGCGAAGCACAGCTTCAGTTACCATTCCAGCTGGGTTGGTGAAGTTAATTAGCCAAGCATCTGGACAGAGTTCTTCCATGTCTTTAATAATCTCTAAAATAACTGGAATTGTTCTTAACCCTTTAAATAAGCCGCCCGGTCCATTTGTTTCTTGACCGATGACACCATATTTTAATGGGATTCGCTCATCTTTTGCGCGGGCTTCTAATAAACCAACACGAAATTGAGTCGTGACAAAATCCGCATCTTTAAGTGCTTTGCGTCGATCTAATGTCAGATGTACCTTAATCGATAATCCCGCTTCTTGAATCATTCGTTTCGCTAATCCACCGACGATATTGAGCTTTTCTTCACCTTCTGGAATATCAACCAACCAAAGTTCACTGATTGGTAAGCTCTCATAACGTTTAATAAAACCTTCGACTAATTCTGGTGTATAACTCGAACCGCCACCAATCGTGACAATCTTAATTCCTTTCGTCATCAAAAACGCCTCCTAAGTTCATTTTATAGTTTAAGTGTATCGAAGCTCTTTTTTGATGTATAGAGGTTAAGGCGATTTTGTTTGTTATCACACGTACTGTTATTTGTCACATTAAAGTAACTCTGTGTTTTTTAAATGAGCTATGCTATACTTTAGTCAAGTTTTCAATGAGGAGGGTATTCATGTTTTCTAGTGAAGTCATTGCATCATTTAATGAGCTCGAAACGTCGATTTACAATTATGTGATTCATCATCGTGAAAAAGTTGCTTATATGAGAATCCGGGAATTAGCAGCGGAAACACACGTCTCAACGACAACAATTTTGCGTTTTTGTAAAAAACTCGGCTGTGAAGGCTTTTCCGAGTTTAAAACAAAGCTGAAACTTGAACAAGAAAATCAGCATAAATCAGTTAAGAGTAGTCATCATCCTGTACTAGAATTTTTCGAACGTAATTTAACAGCTGAACAGGAACAGTTAATTCTGACTGCTGCTGAGCTTGCGAAACATGCGGATAACATTATTTTTATCGGTAACGGCAGCTCTGGTATTTTAGCGGAGTATGGTGCACGTTATTTCTCTGGTTTAGGAAAATTTTCACTGTATATTAAAGATTCATCGTATCCGATTCATTCAAAACTAGAAAACAATAGTGTGACGATCGCTCTGTCTGTTTCAGGTGAGAGTCATTTTACGATCAATCAATTAAATCAAATGAAGCAAAAAGGCAGTAAAGTGATTAGTATTACTAATAATAAGCATACAACGATTGGCAAGATGTCAGATATCAATATTGCTTATTATTTAACTGAGGAATTTTATCAATATACGAATATCACGAGCCAAGTTCCAGTTGTGTTTATTATTGAATCAATTGCTCGTGAATTACATCAATTAAATGATTGATTTTAGCCAAAAAAATAGCACAGACTCGATGTAGTCTGTGCCTCAAAATATATTTTAAAAAAGGGGGTTAATTAATTACTTATAGTATACCCCACGTGTGTTTCAGTCGTGTTACAACTGCGTTAAGAAGAGGTAAAGCTTTGTTTAATTTTGTGTTCATTTTGTAATGTTTTTATTTTACTGTCTCAAATTTTTCCTCTAATTGTTCAATGTACGCTTGAACGTTTTCAGCAGCAATACTTCCATCGCCTGTTGCAGTAACAATTTGCCGGAGAGTTTTTTCACGAACATCGCCTGCGGCAAAAATTCCTGGGATCGATGTTTCCATATTTTCGTTCGTTGGGATGTAGCCTTCTTCATTGGTAATTCCTAATGATTCGAATGGTTCTGTCATCGGGACTAAACCAATATAGATAAAGACTCCAGCAGCTTCTTTTTCATAACTTTCACCTGTTTTAACATTTTCCAAAGTAACCGTACCAACTTTACCATCAACATCGTTAATTGACTTTAAAACTGTATTCCAAATAAAATCAATTTTCTCATTTTTAAACGCTCGATCTTGGAGGATCTTTTGGGCACGTAATTGATCACGCCGGTGAACAATCGTGACTTTGCTGGCGAATTTCGTTAAATACATCCCTTCTTCAACAGCAGAGTCTCCACCGCCAATAACGAAAAGTTCCCTTTCTTTGAAAAAGGCCCCATCACAAACAGCACAATAAGAAACACCTCGTCCAGCGAGTTCTTCTTCGCCAGGCACACCTAGATTCTTATGTTTTGCCCCTGTTGCGATGATAATCGCTTTCGTACGGTATTGTTTGTTACCTGCCACAACGATTTTATAGGGTTCTTCATTAATCACTTCGGTAATCATTCCGTAAGCATACTCAGCACCAAATTTCTTTGCGTGCTCGAACATTTTATTTGATAAATCTGGTCCAAGAATACTTTCATAACCTGGATAGTTCTCGATGTCCTCTGTATTAGCCATCTGACCACCTGGAATCCCTCGTTCAATCATTAATGTCGCTAAATTGGCTCGTGAAGCATAGACAGCTGCAGTCATTCCAGCAGGTCCGGCTCCAATAATAATCAGATCATAAATTCGTTCTTCTGACATATTTTTCATCCCTTCAACTCAAAATTCTCTAGATTCGATTGTATAATGTATACCCATTATCGTATTTTTCACTATTTTCGTCTAACAATCTGCTCACAGGCTTAATCTTTGAACCAAGGTAGTGGTTCACGCGCTAACTCACTGTGTCTTTTACAGCCTTCTGCCCAAATTCTTTTTGCAAGTGCTTGATGATTAAGCGCAGAAGCTGAAAGGGCAAAGTAACGATAATAATCGAGGTGATTGATTAACTTTCCTTTTGGTAATGGATAGAAACGTTCAAAAGCTTGATTAAAATGACCGACGTAAGCAAATGAGATCGCAATTTTTAACGATGCTTCACAATGGATTGGATAAATATTTGAGAGCTTTTTAATCAAGAGATTAGCTTGTTCAACTTTACCCGTATCATGATAAAAAATAATTAAATTTGTCATGCTGTAGGTTGAGTCAGGATATTGCTTGTACATTTTTTCTTCTAACTGAATCGCCTCTTCATGTTCACCAACAAAAAATAATGCATAGTGATACTGATGCTTTGCGATTTGATAGTCTGGAAATCGTTGAATCATTTCGGTTAAAATGTTTCCTGCTTCATGCCAATCACGTCTTTGTAAGTGATAAAAAGCTGTCTCTTGGTAAATCAGAATCTCATCTTCTCGTTCAAAGTCAAAATCAAAGTCCTCATCGTCATCAGATAAACCAAGTTCTAACAATGTTAATAATTGTTCAGCTTCAGATCTAAATTCACCATCAGCATCCTTTTCCAAATAGAGTGCCGCATATTTTTCAGCATCATTTAATAAACCCAAATGGGCATAATTATTTGCCATCAAATAATAGAGTTCTGGATAGTCTTGATGATTGTGTTGATATAGATCAGTTAAAATTTGATTAGCAAGGTGGAAATTCTCCATCTCAGTATAAACAACTGACATCTGAATTGGATAAAGAATCTCATTTGGATCTGATTCCTCTGCTTTTTTAATCCATTTTAAGGCGATATCAAATTTTCGTTTGTAAAAAGCATCGACCCCTTTGGAAAAATAAAATTTTGCATCCGGAATAAAAGGGATGATTGCTTTATTGTCGTTATTTTTACTTTTTTTATTCTTGTCTATCGTCTTTCGCCTCTTTTGCTTTTTTTCATTTAATAACCAATGAGTAAGTCATCTCATTATAGTTTAACATGTTAATCTTGTTCGGTTAACCATATTCTGAATTCCCGTTCAAAATATGAGCGTTCTTCCTTTGTCCAGGCTAATTGCTGGGCGAGTAGATTGAGGATCCCAGTTGTTTGCTCGGATAGATGATCAAGATCGTGAATCATTCGTGTCCGACGAATGAAGAAATCGAGTGGTGAATAAATCGCTGTTTGTTCAATTGAATAAAGGAGCTCTGCACAAAGCAATTGATTAATTTTATGCTTTGTCGATTTCTTTTCAGCACGCTGATAGTATTTCAGTAACTGTGTCGTTTGGTCGCCATAAACTTTTGTGATTTGACTTAACTCTGCTTGATCAATTGCTAAAGATTCAAATTCATCAGGATCAACTTGTTTTTTCTGATTAATCGAGATTACATTTGTTTCTGAATTAGAATAAACCTAGATTATTCATAGCCCAATCATAAAACCTGAATAAACCGCATCAAATCAATTAAAAATAACCAATC
>NZ_BAABDL010000116.1:0-29594 GCF_039539605.1 Amphibacillus indicireducens
ACTGGCATTCACTTTTGGCAATTTAATGGGCAAATCACCTATAAAAAATCAAGTTATGAATAATGCAGGTTAATAAAAGCAAAATAAATAATTCGCAATGTCTCCTCATTTATCTTTTCACATGCCATAATTGGGCTCAGTAAATAGATTTCAAAGTCTTCTAACAATGTTTTTTCAATGACATCGTTTTTGTCACGATAGTGATAATAGAAAGTTGTTCGATTGACTTGAGCCGCTTCAGTGATTTCTTTAATCGTAATCGCATCAAGGCCTCTTTCACGTCCTAACTTCCTTAAGGATTTCATAATCATTTTTGTTGTACGGGCAATTCTAGGATCAACTCTTTTTTTCATCTTCTTTACCCCAATCTATTTAACTATTTTCAATCTACTAAATGAGAATATATGACAGCCTTATTATACAACATTGAAACCATTGATAGTAAAAAAATTACTCTAATTTTGCATACTCTACTAAAAATAGTAACGTTAACAAAAACGCCCTTAGTAGACTAAAGACGTTTTTCAGTAAATGATATGCTAATTGTTCTCAGGATTATCGACATCCATATCGACCTTGTGCAATGACACTTTTATAATAAATAAAACACCAATTGAAATAACACCAATTAATCCTTCAACCATATCTGTTGAATAGATCAACATTTTTCGTGCAGTCGCATAAATCATCACATCAACAATGTTACTCGGTTGATGTCGGATCAACATAATTGATAATTCAAGACCGATAATTAAAATTAATAAGTACGATAAAATATTTTGAAAATTATCATAATCTATAATCTGCTCTACAACACCTTTTTGCACAGTAGAAACAATTAACGCAATCGCACCGATCACTACGGCAACTATAATTAGTGCCGCAAGAAAAATCTCAATCCCCATAATAATATGAGAAAAGCGATCCCCAATTTTTTTAATGAAAGACAAGCTCCAGGTTTTCTTCTTCATAGTGACCACCCTTTTTTAAGTTCATTCCTTTTACAATCAGTTAAATCTTTATTTTCACTTGAAATCGGTTGTCACAACGCGGACATTTAACTGTATGTGTCCCAACTTTTCTTGGTAATCTCAGTTGTGTTTGACAGTTCGGGCAACGACGATAACGATGGGTACCAATGTCACGAATCCGCTTAAATATTAGTTTTGTTGTTGATTTAATTTTATTAATCACTCGAAGAAAGACTTGATTCTCTGCTTGGCGCTTAACAATATTTCGTGAGAAAACACGATAAAATGTCCATAAAATGAGCACAAGCAATAGAATATCTAAATACAACCTTTGTTCAATTCGACGCAAAAAGATTAAGCCAATAAAGTAAATCACTAAATTAGTTAAATAAATATGATCAATTCCGTAGCGTCCCTGCATAAATATCGCTATTTTCTGCCTAATTTTCCCCAAAAAAGATCCTCCCCTTTCACTTGAAAGACTAAAAAAGAACCGACTATTTCGTTGTTCCAATTAGCATTGTGATTGAACTAAGCTTATGCATTTTCGCATTGTTTTAGGTCACTTTGTTGGTATTGTTTAGCTAACCGTGTGCCAAATTCAACAAACGACTCCCCTGCGTTTTTCATATCATCAACAATTTGTTGACTTGGTAACAATGAACGGTTCACTAGCTTACTTTCCTCTTGCTTCACAAGCTGAACATATCCGTTTTCACTATCAGAACGATCAATTAAATAAGCAATTTGAGTAAGCTTAGCAAAAATTGCTTTAGCACATACTTCTAAGTCAACCTGATTTTCTTCGTCATCAAGTAACTTCAGGCCTGGTTGACGACCTAGTAAAGAAATTAACTGGTGATTATTATTTGCGATAATTTGTTCTTCTTGACTAAATTGATTGTTCTCCTCAAATAAACAAAAGAGGATAAACAAATGAGTAAAACGCATTTGATCTTTAGTAATCGCCAGTTTAGCAAATGGATCCAGATCAAGGAGGCGCAATTCAAAGTACCGTATTCCTCGGTTTTCAAGGGCATCGAGAAGCGTTTCTCCCGACTTTTGAACTTGTCGGAAGCGAATCGGCGCATAAAATTCAGCTTCACTCTGAAGTTCCTTCGTATTTAATTGAATTGGCTTTCCATCCTTTTCAACACCAATCTTTTGATAGCGCTCATTATCAATTGAGAGAACTTCCCTTAAGTCATCAATGTGTTCGTCTAACTGATTGTATGAAATTTGATACTTATCTTCAATTTCAGTAGAGTAGCCAAATCGACTCGTTCGAAGTGATACCGCATATTGATCAATTGCTTCTTGAGTAAATGTTTGACGGAACCAATCAGATTGATGGGCTTGCATTTTTTCTGCAAAAACAGATCGGTAACTCTGATCGACAACTGGAGATGCACCAAATAAATAGACGAATAACCAACGATATTTTAAGATGTTTCGACTGATTCTTAAATAAAGCTGATCAATAAACTCCTGCTTCGGTAATTCTGATTCAAACGTCTGATGTAATTGGTCAATAAATGCATCACTAAAGGAATAGTTATAATGGATTCCAGAGATCATCTGAATCTTTTTACCGTATCTAACAGCTAAACCTTCTCGATACGTTTCCTTATCTAATCCATCTTCTAAATAGTCGAACGATGCAATTGGAATGTCTTTCTCATCTGGTAGTTGTGGTGGCATGCTAAATGGCCACATCAATTCCCCGTTGATATTTTCATTGGTAAAGTGATAAATTTTGTCTAGCTCATCAATGACATCTTCTATTTTATCTTTCGGTTCAGTAAAAAATTCAAGTTGACTTTCGGCAAAATCAAGTGTGATCGATTGACTTGCTTCCTGACTAGTAAATTTTTTCGGGTTTGGTGTCAATGCAAGTGAGCCATCATGATTGATACGATGTGTTTCTCGTTCAATCCCCCACTGTCCTGTCATTAAGTGCAGATAATGCTGATCTTTCCCAAAAAAATCAACCAGCTGATTAAATGTTAATTTCACGTGATCCCAACCTTTTATTTATCTCTATCTCATTCATCTATCTTTGATATAAAAATGATTATTCAGCTAAATAGTAACACACTTTAGTAAATTTCATTCGAATATTGCTTATCATTTTTCAACCCAGTAAACGTTAAAAAAAGCGAGCACCTGCTCACTTTCTTGTTCGTCAAAATTCGTTTGAAAAGATAATTATGATCGATCAAGTTAGCTAATTTGATCGACTTCTTTAATTTTAACAATTCTCTTTTTAAAAGCAAGGTTTTAACACTAGAACAATTATTTAATATTAACTTCATGATGCATTAAATATTCACCATAGAAAATGTTCTGATATCTAATTTGCCCATGATGGACAATCTTAAAGCCATTTTTCAAATAAAATTGTACTGCACGAGTATTCTGGTCATTAACGTAAAGTGACAACTTTTCATATCTGCTTAATAGTTTTTTGATCACCGCTGTACCAATGCCTTGCCCTTGATATGCCGGATCAATCACTAAGCTGTGTAAATAATAGCTGTCTTCTGCAAGTGCTATATTTAAAATCTGGGCAACCTTCTGATAGAAACGAATCTTTCTTAAGTAACTTAAACGGCTCATATGTCGCTTTAAAAATTCATAACTTTTTTGGTCAATTTGTCTACTCTTGTCAGTTGGGTAGGTAATTAAAAAGCCGACTAATTTTTCGTGAATAAAGATACCTTGCAAAAAATTATTTCTCATTAACGGTGATTGATTCGCTAACTGAGCTGTAATGATTTTGTTCGCAAAACGTCCATAACCTAATTCATAGCTAATTGGATTGGCCTGATAATACCATTTGACTAGTTGCGGATATTGTCTCGAATCAGAAATTGTCTTAAGTGTGATCATCATTTCCATTCTTAATCGCCTCTTAGTAAGAATTTTTACGAACGCTAAAAACTCCGTCGTTTATATCATTCGACAACGGAGTTTAAAATCCTTTATTTTAAATGATGATTCGTTGTTTATTTGACCGATAAAGTTGCCAACTAATGAGCACACTCGTTATCGCTTCTGTTAAGACAAATGATGCCCAGACACCTGTTAGGTCAAAGGAGTTTGCCAAAACAAATGAGAATGGAACAATTAAAATAACACTACGTAATATTGAAAATCGAAAAGCAAGACCAGATTGATCCATTGCACTTAGACAGGCGATCGCGATAATATTAAAACCAGCAAAAAACATACCAACAAAGTAGATTAGCAATCCTTCTTTGGCAATTTCAGCTAAAATCATGTTATTGTCACGATTGAAAAAGCTAATCAGTTGTTCTGAACTCATACCGATAATCAAGTAGATTAAAACACTAATTGATAATGACGTGATTAAGCCGTAAATTAAATTCCGATTTAACAATTTTGAATTTCTTAAGCCAAATATATGACTAATAATCGGCTGGATACCTTGAGCAACCCCAGTAAATATGGCAATCGCTATAATCGCAAGGTTTGAAATCACACCGTATGCCGCCACCCCAATGTTACCAGCGATTCCTAAAATCAAGATATTAAAAATAAACATCACAATCCCAGAAGACATCTCTGAAATAAATGAAGAAACGCCTAATTTAGTAATTGTCCAAAAAGATTTAAGCTTAAGTTTTATTTTGGTTAGTCGTAAGCTGTTTTCCGCTCGTTTGAAGTGGGTACTCATTAACATTAAACCAAAAATCGGCGCACAACTCGTAGCTAGAACTGCCCCAAACATACCCATGTTTAAAGGGAAAATAAAAATGTAATCAAAAATAATATTAATTAAACTTCCCAAAAGCATGGCTGTCATCGCAAGCTTTGGGTTTCGATCATTCCGAATAAAGGCAATTAACATATTATTAAAAATAAAAAAAGGTGAAAAAACCATAATCACTTTAATATACGTATTTGTCATCGTGAACGTTTCCTGATTGGCACCAACGAGTTTGGCTATTGATTCTGAACCGAAAAGACCTAACAAAATAATCACAAAGCTAATTAAGGCTCCAAAAAGTAGTGTTTGATTGTATGATTTTGTTGCTTCTTCATGTTTATTTTGCGCTCGAAGGATTGAATACCACGTTGCGCCACCAATTCCGAGCATGAAGCTGAGTCCTTGGACGAGTGAAAAGACGGGTAATGCGAGGTTAAGTGCAGCGATCCCCGTTTCACCGATCCCATTTGCAACGAATAATGTGTCCGCTAATATATAGACAGATGTTCCAATCATCCCAGCGACATTTAAACTAACATATTTTGAATAAGTTTTTAAATCTCCCCTAATCTCCATCCTACATCCTCCAAAAAAAATATTATTCCTAAGTTATCTATATATGAGCACGTTCTCTTCTGAAGACGCTTCAATACACATAAATAACGACATAAAAAAAGCACTCAACGGTTACCTACTTTGGCCTAAAGGTATCCCGTTTTGTGCTTTTTTGATTGACTTCACCCGGCGGCGAAATTTGCACGTATTTTTTTCTTACTACCATTATAACATAAATGAATATTTTTGCATGAATTACTCCGCTGTTGCTAATGAAACACGCAAATGATCGGTCAGTTGATCAATTTCAACAACTTTTTCATTCAATTCTGTCATTCTCGTATTTTGTTCTTCAATATTAGCAAACACTTCTTCAACTGAAGCACTTAATTGCTCAGAAGTGCTTGATACATGGTTAACTTCATCAACTACTTGAGCAGATGAATTCGTTAACAGACCAACTCGCTCGTTTAATTCAGATGCAGAATTTCGGAGTTCATTAACAAATTGATCAATGGTTTGAAATGCTTGATTTGTTTTTTCTGTTAAGGTTTTACCACGATCAAAAACAGTTTTACTTTGGTTGACTCGGTCAGTAGCCGTTTGTGTTTTATGCTGAATTTTTCCTAGTATATCACTGATTTGCATTGTTGATTCAATCGAATGTTCTGCTAGTTTTCTAACTTCTTGAGCTACAACCGCAAATCCTTGTCCGACTTCACCAGCACGCGCCGCTTCAATCGCTGCATTTAAGGCAAGTAAATTCGTTTGATCGGCTATCTCCGAGATCGTTGCTAACACCTCGCTTACTTGTGCCGTTGCTTCATTAAGCTCAGTCATTTCAACAACGGTTTCAGTCAAGGTTTGATCAACATCAATAATCGTTTGATTTAAATCGCTAACATCGTCAGATCCACTTGCAACAACTTTACTTGATTCATTTGCATTTTCATTAATAACAGTTGTCTGATCTGAAATATTCGTTATTTCTTCATTCATTGAAACAATCGATTCTGTCATTGCACCCGCACTATTCGCTTGACTCTCAACCCCACCTGATATTTCACGAAAAGTTGAAGCAAGCTCACTTGAGTAATGATTTGTCAGTGAAGAATTATCGGTTAATTGTTCATTGAGTTGATCAAGTTGCTCAACAGTATAGCGAACTTGATTGATTAACCGAAGGATTTCATCTTTTGACGCTTCTGACTCCTTAGCTAGGACTTGTGCCTGATTTTGAATCGTTTTGCCAATGATACTTTGATAAATGAGAATAAGCGTCGTCAAAACAAAAATAATGTTAAATGCAACTAAGTGTACTGTTGAATAGTCAATAATCACACTTGATCCATACTGAAACATGAATAGGTTGGTAATTAATAAGCCAAAAATTCCAGAAACAAGAACATAAAGATAGCGATGATACAATGTAATAATCGCTAAACTGAAGTAAGTAATTAAATAAGTTGTTAATGAAGGCCTGCTTTCCAACATAAAGATTGTCATTAATGCTAAACTAACAATCACAATAAATGGGAGCCACTGTGTTAGCTTTCTTAGCTTGTATAAGATAAACAAAATCACAAATGTCCCAACGCCAAAACTCAATCCAATCAGGACTGTTTCAACTGGTAAACCACTTACCGACAAAATCACACTCGCTAAAATAACAGACAATAAGTACAATAATAATACAAGTCGATTCCTCTCCTGAAAGGTGTATGTACGTTTTTTCATCTCAAAAAAACCTCCCACAAGTAATATACTTTAATTATAGCATAAGTATTTTAATATTGTGGTGAGTTTTTGATAAAGAAGTTGTTTAATCTTGTCGAATTTGTAAACATATTAGTTCAAGTTCGTTCCGTTTTATGCTATGGTAATCGGTAGTATAGAAACTGCTGAGAATCCCTTTTCTCAGCCTGCAATCTTAATCGTTGTTGATGAAAAATGGAGGTAGCAAGATGTACACAAAAGAAGATTTAAAAAATGATTTAAAAAGACTTGGGATTAACCAATATGGTACGCTAAAAGTTCACTCGTCTTATAAAAGTATTGGTCAGGTTGATGGTGGACCAGAGACTGTTCTAGATAGTTTATCAGAGTATATGGAGGAAGGTTTACTTGTCCTACCAGCTCATACTTGGGCACACGTGAATCAGGAAAATCCAATTTTTCACGTTAATCAATCCAAAACGAATGTTGGAATTTTAACAGAATTGTTTAGGAGGCGTGATGGTGTGATTCGTTCATTGCACCCAACCCATTCTGTTTCTGCTTTAGGTAAAGACGCTGAAGCATTTACTACAGGTGATGAAAAACTCGACACGCCTTGCGCAAGAACATCTCCTTACGGTAAATTGTTAGATCGAAATGCTCAAATTATGCTGATTGGTATTGATTTAATCAAGAATACATTTATTCACGGCATTGAAGAATGGGTGGATATTCCTGGTCGAGTAACCGATTCACATGAACAATTATATAGCGTTGCTTCTGATGGAACAAAAGTATCAGTCCCTTCGCGCAGGCACTATGGCAAAACGTGGTCTGACCACTTTTGGAAAGTTGATGACTATTTGCTGAAGCTTGGTGCAATGCACATTGGTAAATTTGGTGATGCAGAGGTTCGAATTTGTGATACTGCCAAGATGACAAAAATCATCACTGTTATGCTTGAAATCGATCCTGATCTATTCTCTGACATTGAGCCACTAACAGAAGAGTTTTCACAGGCATTTGAAGAGAAGTGGAAAATGAATCAATCATTAATCATGCACAATACACTTTAAATTAAAATAGATGTAGCAGAGTCTCAACCGACTCGACTA
Organism: Amphibacillus indicireducens; assembly: GCF_039539605.1. Taxonomy (NCBI): domain Bacteria; kingdom Bacillati; phylum Bacillota; class Bacilli; order Caryophanales; family Bacillaceae; genus Amphibacillus; species Amphibacillus indicireducens. The sequence continues at coordinate 8,091 of NZ_BAABDL010000116.1, forward strand.
CATCTATTTTTTTATAATGATCTACTCAAATTTAAACCAACTGAAGTTAAAGTTACTGCCCGGTAAGAAAATAAACATGACTGTTTTCTTCCCTGTGATCCGATCTAACTCAAACTGACGCTCTTCATAATCAGCTGTTTCAGTAAATTCAATAATTTGATTCTCTTGCCCTTCTTCGTCGATAAAGCGGACATGGATCGTATTTTTATCGATTGGTGAATGGCCACAGACTGTTAGCTTAGAGATTCCTGCTGTACCAAAATCCATTGCATCGTATGCAAACGAGACATTATTACCAATCCCTTCAACTACATCAGCTTTAAAAGTGAATGAATCACCGTAAATATGATCAGCATCTTTTACGTAGTTTTTAGCTAAGCTGCGAGCATATGGTGTAAATGAAAAACCTTTAATATGAACTTTTGCTTGCAGACGGAAATAGATTGATGTTAAGCCAGTTATTCGTTTTGATAGTTTGTAAGTATCAGACTGATAAACGTTCCAACGAGATTCCTTCTGGTAGATTACATCAGCCAGTAAATGACTATCTGCTTCGTCAGGTTTTCCTTGCCAGATTTCAATCGGATATTCTTCATCACTTAAAGCAAAGATTGGAATCGTTATTTCATCTGATCCATCCTTACCAAAATCAATTTTGTGATAGCCAACGATCGTTTCACCATCACGACTTGTTGCAACACCACGTTCATTACCGCTCGTTACTTCACCAACATGATCATCGTAGAGACCACCAGATATAAAATCATACGGATTTTTATATGCCTCACCTAAACCAGCTACTATCATATCAAGCTCAGAGATTAATTTTACTTTATCTGTACCATTTTTCGTTGTCGCCCTCACTCGGAAGCGACCATCTCCAACAGCTGTCACTTTAGCCGTTGCTCCGTTAGGTTCAATCGTCGCAATATTTGTTTTTACACCACTGTCAGTTACAACACTCCATTCAATCTCACGATAAGTCGTATCTGCTGGATAGAGTGTTGCTTCAATCGTCGTTTCAGTTAACTCTGGTGAAAATGCTTGACCATCAGTTGAAATGAGTTCAATTTTTCGAACAGGAATCTCATCTGCTTGTCCTATCTTGATTGGTGTCGGCTGATTCATCGCATAGTTGATTTTATGTTCAACTTTTTGCACATTAGGAACTGCTTCAAGTGTTAAGTTAGCTTCAGTTAAATGATTCGAGCTAACCCGAACATGAATCTCGCCAACTTCATCTGTTGCTTGAATAATTGCCATCAACTTGCCACTAAATAACCGGCGACTGATTCCTTTATACTGATCAATATCAGTACTATCGCCATTATCTAAACCGACGAGACGACCTGCGCCAGTTACATCAACAGTGACGCGATTCGTAGCATTTTTAACTTGATTACCTGCGTCGTCCTCTGTATTGATCTCAACAAAAATTAAATCCTGTCCATTAGCAATCAGCTGTTTTTTATCAGCTGTTAGCACAACTTTTGTTGCATCCTCAAATGACTTTTGCTGATCGGTTGCAATCACCTGATCATTTTCATCATAAGCGATCGCTGTTATTTCACCAGGCTCATAAGCAACTTTCCATGTCGGAACAAGTTCAGTACCTGATTGATGGTTAATTTCCTTTATTCCTAATGAGCGTCCATTCAGTTTGAGTTCAACTTTTGGCGCATTACTAGCCACTCGAACATCAATCATTTGCCCTGGATTAAAATCCCAATACGGGAAAACATGAATCATTGGCGCTGTTTTATAGTCTGTCCAGCTTGCCTGATAAATGTAATACGTATCTTTAGGAAATGTTGCCGTATCAATCTGACCAAAATAAGAATTTTTCGTATGATAAGGTGTCGGCTCACCGATGTAATCAAAGCCTGTCCAAATAAATTGCCCTAAAGTATACGGCGCATCACGATGTGCGATAATCGACGCCTCATGAGACTTCGCCCCCCAACTTGTCGAACTATTACCAAGCGCTGAACATTGCTCATCATCATCGGCTAAAATTGGTTCTTCTAATGGAAAGTGATAAATCCCACGACTTTGAACGACTGAAACGGTTTCACTACCGTAGATCACCCAGTCTGGATACTCATCGTGATGATCATGATAATATTTATCACCATAGTTATAACCAACAATTTTAATGAGATCAGCAGCTTTTCTCGTGTTTTCCCACGGTAAATAATTAGAGCCAAATGTAACATAAGCATTTTGTTTCGGATCAAATTCTTCAACGTAATCTTTCAACATCTGTGTTAGCTCTTGACCGAGCTCATCTGCATGCGTATCATAAACCTCATTACCAATTCCCCACATGATTAGGCTCGGATGATTCCGGTCGCGCTTAACCCAGTTTTTTACATCGCGATACGCCCATTCTTTAAAGAAGCGCGCATAATCATATTTTGTCTTAGGACGCTCCCACATATCAAATGCTTCAGAAACAACTAAAAAGCCAAATTCATCCGCTAAGTCCATCAATTCTTTAGCCGGCATATTATGGGCAGTTCGAATCCCATTGACTCCCATCTGCTTTAAAATTTTAAAGCGGCGTCTTAAGGCAACTGGATTAAAGGCTGCACCTAATGCACCTAAATCATGGTGCTCACAGACACCGTTTATTTGAGTTTTTACATCGTTAATAAATAAGCCATGATTCGGATCCAGTCTTACAGTTCTGAAACCGACACGCTGATCAATTTCTTCAATCACTTGCCCTGATTGATTAAGTAACGTTGTTTTTAGCTCATATAAATTCGGACTCTCTGGACTCCAAACTTTTGGTTGTTCAACAGTTAATCGTTGCTCATTTTTTTGACTAGCCGACACAGATACTGTACTTTCAGCAATTTTCTTATCCCGATCAAACAGCTCATGCTTTAGTATCGCTGGGCTTTCTAATTGCAGATCCGTCTCAACCTCAACCTGCCAATCGTCAGCCTCTTTTCTTGTTGTAATATAAATACCATCTGATTCAATGTAATTTTGACTACGAGTCTTTAACCAAACATCTCGATAAATACCTGCTCCAGTATACCAGCGACTATTCGGACTCTGATAGACAACTTTTAATAGAATCTCATTTTCACCATTGATCAATTGATCGGTGATCTCATGTTCAAAAGCAGAATAACCATATTTCCACTCGCCAATAAACTGACCGTTGACATATAATGATGAATCCATATACACACCATCAAATTGAAGAATAACACGATCATTCACTTTATCTAAATGAAGCGTTTTTTTATACCAACCAATACTATGTTCATATAAATCTTCCGTCTGAAAAATTAACCAATCGTGCGGAACTTCAACAGGTTGAAAATCTAAACCAATTGCAGAATCAACAGATAAGTCTGACTTCGCAAATAACCAACCTTGATTAAATAATACACGCTTATTCAAAACCGTTTCCTCCTTTAAGAAAGCCCTTCCATTTGAATCATATTCTCACACAGACACATCTTTTAGTCAATATGCTTACTTAATTTAATTTAATAACATAAAACATCAACCAAAAGATAAAATAAAACTTCAATCGGATCGTTACTAACTGTTACATCACGATAAAATAGCTTTTATCATGATGAAATTACTTGATTTGGTTAAACTATTTATCGTTACAAGATTGGTGGAATTAAACAATTTAGTATAATAGAAAGTTTGTAAACTATTTCACAATGAGTTAAAATTAAAGTGAAATTAAAATTATATTAGGAGGATTATCAATGACATTTCCAGTATTAGAAGGTAAAGTTGCTATCGTTACAGGTGCAGCTATGGGTATGGGAGAAGAAATAGCAAAACTTTTTGCAGAAGCTAAAGCAAAAGTTATTGTTGCAGATATTAATGAAGAAAAAGGACAAGCTGTCGTAGACGCAATTAAAGCGGACGGCGGAGAAGCTGCTTTTGTTAAAACAGATGTTTCTAGTTCAGAAGATGTTCAAAACATGGTTAAATTTGCAGTCGATACTTATGGAAAACTTGACGTTGCGGTAAATAACGCAGCATTAACTCCAGATGATAAGCCAGCAGCTGAGTTTGATGAAGACTATTGGGATCGATTGATGGCAATTGATCTTAAAGGGGCTGCATTATGCCAGAAGTATGATGACATATTAAATAATCGGAAGCGTGTCCCACTGATCACCTACAATCTATACCGGAAAGAAAAGAAGAAGAAATTTAGAGAAGATCCTTTTAATACTGCGAATTGGACCTATCACTCTGACACAAATTCTTATGTGTGTCCAAATGAAAAACAATTAAATTATCTTTATGAATCAACCCGAACAGATCGGTATGGTTTTAAACGAACGTTTAAAGTATATGAATGTGAGGATTGTACAGGGTGTCCTTTGAGAGAATTGTGTACAAAAGCGAAAGAAGGGACGAACCGCAGGCTATATCAGAATGCAAAATGGGAAAGTCAAAAAGAATATGTGAGAGAAAAGCTTTCAGATAAGAAGACAGGCGAAATCTATCGTAAACGTAAAATAGATGTAGAGCCGTTCTTCGGATTTTTGAAGGCTAATTTGGGTTTCACTCGTTTATCTTTAAGAGGTCAATCCAAAGCGCACAATGAACTTGGATTTGCGTTATTGGCAGTGAACTTAAGGAAGTTCACTGCCAATAACGTTAAAACTCCAATGAATCCAAATGATGATAAAAATAAAAATGGTTCTATTTACGACAAAACCGTAAGTAGAACCATTTTTTACTTAGTAAGACTAGTTATGTCCCAGCCTCGTTTAAAATTTAATTTAAGTTAAAGTGATCGACCGCTGCACGTTCAATTGGCAACCCATCTTTATAGCGTTCCATAAATAATTCAAAACTTTCAACATCAGCCTTTTCAGGTGCTAGTGTCGTTGCTTGTTGTTTAGCAAAAACTGTTTCATTTAGATATTCATCTAATGGCTGATCTTTCGTTTTATTAATCAAGTATGAAGCAAGTAATGCAATCCCCCACGCTCCACCTTCATCAGCTGTTTCCATAACAGTTACTGGTGTATTTAGAGCAGCAGCCATAATTTGCTGACCGACTCCTTTTGTCTTAAATAAACCACCATGTCCTAAAATTTCATCTAACTTGACGTTCTCTTCTTTCAATAAAATATCCATGCCAATTTTCATCGCACCTAAAGCAGAAAATAAGTGAGTACGCATGAAGTTTGGTAAGGTGAATTTACTATTCGAAGAGCGGACAAACAATGGACGCCCCTCTTCAAATCCAGTAATATGCTCACCAGATAGGTAGCCATACGAAAGAAGTCCACCTGTATCTTGATCACCTTTTAAAGCTAGATTGTATAAAGTACCGTAGATTTCATTCATGTCGACTTCCATTCCCATTGCCTCTGAATATTCAGCAAATAAACCGACCCATGCGTTAAGATCAGACGTACAATTATTTGAATGGGACATCGCTACTAAACTACCAGTAGGTGTCGTTACTAAATCAATTTCTGTATGAACCTTTTCTAATTCCTTTTCTAAGACGACCATTGCAAAAACGGATGTTCCAGCTGAAACATTCCCTGTACGCTCTGCAACACTATTCGTTGCGACCATACCTGTTCCCGCATCTCCTTCAGGTGGACATAAAGGAATTCCAGCTTCTAGTTGGCCCGTTGGATCAAGTAATTTTGCTCCAGCTTCTGTTAGTGTACCCGCTTCTTCCCCAGCAACAAGAACATCTGCTAAGACGTCTTCCAGCTTCCAAGGGAGTTGATTTGGTTCAATTAATTGATTAAATTGATCAATCTTTGTTTGATTAAATGATTTTGTTTCAAGATCAATTGGAAACACGCCTGAAGCTTCTCCAACACCTAGCACCTTTTCACCTGTTAGTTGCCAGTGAACATAGCCTGCCAGTGTTGTCACATGATTGATTTTCGAAATATGTGCTTCTTGATTTAAAATTGCTTGATAAAGATGAGCTATTGTCCATCTTTGTGGAATATTATAATTAAATAGCTCAGTTAACGCTTGTGACGATTGTTCGGTAATATTGTTTCGCCATGTTCTGAATGGGACTAATAATTGATCATTTTGATCGAACGCCATGTAACCATGCATCATCGCACTGAAACCAATTGCACCAACCTTTGTCAAAGTTACATCATATTTATCTTTAACCGTTTTTGCAACTTCTCGGTAACTATCCTGTAAGCCTTTCCAAATTTCATCAATACTATAAGTCCAGACACCATCGACATGACTGTTCTCCCAGCCATGACTCCCAACTGCAATTGGGTTATTGTCTTCTCCGATTAAAACTGCTTTAATTCGCGTTGAGCCCAACTCAATTCCTAGAGCTGTTTTCCCCGCTTCAATCGATTGCTTAATTTGTTGAGTCATTACTCTTCCTCCTAAAAATTACATTTAATATTAAGTTTAATTTATCCGTACAAGTATCACTGTTTAAAGTTTTTGCTTGTAAAGTAACCATCTAAATCATAACATTAATTGATTAATAGTCCAAGTTAATTTTATCATTTATATTTTAAAATGAGATCAGATCAACCATTAAAGCAAGTTAAATATTTGTTGTCTTTTACAAATAGATTCATTTACTTCACCATAAATAGGTTCGTACCAGTTAGGTGGACTTTTATTATTAGACATAGAATGACTGAACTTATCTAATCATCTTTGCCAGAAGAATTGGCAGCCTATTGTAAGGATTTTTTTATGTGAGACTAATTTAAGAAAAAATGAATCATAGCAGGAATAATGGACATACGTATTGAACTTAATATAGGCTCAATAATAAACACAGAATTCCGCTTTTATTTAATTTCATTATTTTCTGCACTAAGGAGATATTCATTGTAAACTAATATGGGAGTGACGTTAATGAAAAAAACTAAGATCACGATTTTTATTTGTTCAATTGTCACAATTATCTTCGGGATTTGGGGACAAAGTCTAGCTTATTTTTTAAGTGATTATTTGATCGACATCTATCCAATCTACTATTTAACAGCAATCACAATCATTAGTATCTTGGCATTAATCATTGCAATCCTATTATCATATAAACTACATAAAAATAAACAATACGTATCGGTCCTTCAGTTGATTATTTTAATCATCGGGATCATTACATCTTTTTGGTCATTATTTGTTTTAATTATGTGGTGGGGCTAGAACAGTGAATGCTGACTTAATAATCGGAATGACGAGGGACGATGTCTAACTAGTCCACACATATTGCACGCCGAGACTCAATATCATTATTTTCTATTTACTTAGGCTTCACTCTAGATCAATGGCCAAAACCAGCTTCGGACATTTTTCAATATATAAAGATGAAAAGTGTCCGAGGTTGGGCTACTTCGGACATTTTCGCTCAGTAAATTCAATAAAATGTCCATAGTTGGGGGAATTAGGAGGAATTAGCTTGAGCTTATCTTCATTAAATTAATTTTTCATAAAAAACGCTTCGGCCAAATAAGTTGGCTAAGCGTTTTTTCGAATCAAGCACGCGATGGCTTAAATCGTTTGAGTCTTAATGCGTTTGCTAGGACTGAGACAGAGCTAAGGCTCATCGCTGCTCCTGCAATCATTGGACTTAGTAATGGTCCACCAAATGCATAAAGGAGACCCATCGCAACTGGGATACCTAACACATTATAAGCAAAAGCCCAGAATAAGTTTTCTTTAATGTTTCGAATCGTCGCTTTACTTAACTCGATTGAACTTGGAACATCGAGTAAGTCACTTCTCATTAAGACGATATCTGCCGATTCAATTGCTACGTCAGTCCCCGAACCAATCGCAATCCCGATATCTGCTTGAGCAAGTGCCGGTGCATCATTAATTCCGTCACCAACCATCGCAACCTTTTTGCCTTCTGCTTGAAGTTTTGTCACTTCATTCGCTTTATCTTCAGGCAAAACTTCACTTAAGACGCGGTCAATCCCAACTTGCCCGGCAATTGCAGCTGCTGTTCGCGTATTATCGCCTGTAATCATGGCGACTTCAATCCCCATTTGGTGAAGTTTTTCAATTGCTTGGGCACTGTTCTCTTTCACAGTATCCGCAACAGCAATAATACCAGCTATTTTCTGATCAAGCGCAATATACATTGGCGTCTTACCTTGACTAGCTAATTGATCAGATGGCTCTGCTAAGTCGTCTAGAGAGATGGCTCGATCAACCATTAACTTCTTATTTCCAGCTAGTAACTGTTGATCACCAATCGTCACTTCAATTCCGTGTCCAGGAATAGCTGAAAAATTTTCTCCATCAATGAACTCGAATCCTTTCGCTTTCGCTTCTCGGACAATCGCTTCACCTAATGGGTGTTCAGATCCTTTTTCCGCAGAAGCCGTTAGCATTAATAAGTCCGATTCTGAAACGCCATTTGCTGTCACGATGTCAGTGACGACCGGTTTTCCTTCAGTAATCGTGCCTGTTTTATCAAATACGACCATATCTACTTTATGCGTTGTTTCTAGCGCAGCCCCACCTTTAATTAACACACCATGTTCCGCACCTTTACCTGTGCCGACCATGATTGCTGTAGGTGTGGCTAATCCGAGCGCACACGGACAAGCAATAACCAGCACAGAAATCGCAATCGTTAAGGCAAATACGCCTGATTCTCCTGAAATGTACCAGCCGATTCCAGCGATAATCGCAAGTCCAATCACGATTGGCACGAAATAGCCAGAAATAATATCAGCCATTTTGGCAATTGGCGCTTTTGAACCTTGAGCATCTTCAACTAGTTGAATAATTTGAGCTAAAGCCGTGTCATTACCGACTTTATCTGCTTTGTATTTAACTGTTCCATTATTATTAAAACTTCCACCTACCATTGAATCACCAATGTTTTTCTCAACCGGGATACTCTCGCCCGTTAACATCGATTCATCAACAGATGTTCTCCCTTCGACAATCGTCCCATCAACAGGGATTTTCTCACCAGGTTTAACGATAATTAAATCACCGACAACGACTTGATCAATCCCAACTTCAGTTTCTTCACCGTCACGAATAACTGTGGCTGTTTTTGGTGCTAAGTCCATTAGTTTTTCAATCGCTTCAGACGTTTTCCCTTTTGAACGTGATTCGAGGTACTTACCTAAAGTAATTAGTGTTAAAATCACAGCAGCAGATTCATAATACAATTGATGGGCATAGCTTGGATCGCCATTCCAAACAACAATTGTGGCAGCTAAGCTATAAACAAAAGCTGCACTCGTACCTAATGCGATTAATGAATCCATATTCGGATGTCCTTTAAAAAGTGCCTTAAACCCACCTGTATAGTAACTCCAGCCTAAAAGAATGACAGGAATCGTGAGGATTAATTGGATGACTGAAAAATTCAACCCATTTAAGTCTGGATCAATCATCGATGGTACTGGTAAGCCGACCATTGGCCCCATTGAAATATAAAACAATGGGATTGTAAAAATAGCTGATAGCCAGAATCGGCGCCAAATTGATTCCATTTGGGCTGTTTTTTTATCTTTAGATTCACTATATGAATCAACGGAAGCATCAAGGTCTTCCTTTGCTTGATAACCCGATCGATCGACTGTTGCTATAATATCTTTTGCCGAAATGCTCTCCGGATCATATTCAACAGTTAACTTCTCTGTCGCTAAATTCACTTGTGCATATTTAACAGCGTCAAGATTAGCAACTGACTTTTCTACGGTTTGAGCACATGATGCACATGTCATCCCTTCAATTGAAAATGTTTGCTTTTTTGTCGGTGTCACAACTTGATAGCCCGCACCGCTCACCGCTTTTTCTATCTCTTGAACAGATAAAACAGATTGATCATAATTCATCGTCAGTTTTTCTGTCGCTAAGTTGATTTGTGCTGACTCTACGCCTGGTAACTTACTCGTCACTTTTTCAACCGTTTGGGCACATGCTGCACATGTCATCCCTTCGATATCAAATGTTTGATGATGCATAAGTTTGACCCCTTTCTTAAAGATTAAGCTAATTCCGCCTGATAACCAGCTTGATCAACTGCTTTTATTAAATCGTCGACTTGCTGGATTGTTTCATCAAATTTAACATTAGCTATTCCTTTTTTAAGATTAACCTTTACCTTTTCAACACCTTCTAGTTCAGCTAAAGCTGTTTCAACATGATTTAGACAATTATTACAAGACATGCCAGTTACCTTTAATTTAATTTTTTTCATGATCATTCTCCTCCTTAATAATTTTACAGTGACATTGACCTGGTAAACAATTACACGGAACCAAATCAACTGCTTCAGTTTCTTTTTCCGTTAAAATAGTCGTAATTTTTTCTACATCAGCAAAGCTTAAACGAATTTGACTAAGTAAATAGGCAACGACATCACCTTTTTGTCGATCACAGACATTATCAAATAAGTCGTTAAACATAGCTTTTACAAAAGCAACTTCACTCACATCTGTTGAGTAAAGATATCGGTTACCATCTTTTTTAGTATTTAACATGCCTTTTTTAACTAGCCGACCGATAAATGTTTTGGTCGTTGCAGGTTTCCATGCTTTCTTTTGTTCTAACACGTCAATGATTTCTTTACTCGTCACTTCTTGATTCGCCCAGACCACCCGCATCACTTCCCATTCAGAGTCGGTAATCTTCGTATCTGCTGCGACTGCCATAATCATCCCTCTTTTCTGAGTTGAAATTATTTTTAGTTTACAATTGTAATCCATCGCCTTAATTATAGTTTACACTCGTAAACGATTGATGTCAAGGATTAATTTAAACTTATCCGTTCTTTTATAAGGTTGAACCTAAAAGCTTGTGATATAATCATTTTTGAGGTGAGGAAAATGAAATTATCAAGTTTAATTAGTAATGGAATGGTGATTCAACGCAACAAGCCATTAACAATTTCAGGCGAGGCTGACGCGAATCAAAAAATTGAAGTCACTTTTCTAGAAAAAAAATATACTGATGTTGCTTCAGCATCAGGCAAATGGTCTGTAACTATTGATCCAACAGAACCAGGTGGGCCATATCAACTAAAAATTGTTGGCAATAAAGAAATACATATTGATGACATTTTAATTGGTGATGTCTGGGTTCTGAGTGGTCAATCAAACATGGAGCTACCTGTTATTCGCACACTCGATTTATTTGGTAATGAAATGAAAGCGGTTAACTATCCAGAAATTAGACAGTTTAGTGTGCCACAAATTTATAATTTCCATCAACCTACAGAAACACTCATTGGGGGTGAATGGAAAAAGGCAACTCCTGAGGATGTCTTAAATTTCAGTGCAATTGGTTATTTCTTTGCAGCTGACATTTACCGCGAGCACAATGTGCCAATTGGTTTAATCGCATCAGCTGTTGGCGGAACACCAATTGAAGCGTGGATGACAGAAGCGACTTTACGTGAATTTGGTGAATATGATGAAATTCTTGATCAAAGTAAAGATGATCAATACGTCAAAGATACAATGGCAATGGAAGATAAGCGTGAACAAGACTGGCACCAAGCACTGAACAGTAACGATCAAGGCATGATCGAAGAGTGGTTTAATGCAGATACTGATACAAGCGATTGGCAAACATTCGACGTGCCAAACTCTTGGGAAGGGACAGAGCTTGAGTCAATTAAAGGTGCTGTTTGGTTCCAAAAAACAATTGAACTCGCTGAGGATTTTACCGATCATGAAACAATGTTGAATCTAGGCACATTAATTGATGGCGATTACGCGTATATCAATGGTAAGCTAGTTGGACACACCGGCTATAAATACCCACCAAGACGTTATCCAGTTTCAAAAGGGATTTTAAAACCTGGGAAAAATACGATTACAGTCAGAATCTTCACGACTGAATCTGTCGGTGGCTTTGTCCAAGACATGCCTTACGAACTTGTCACGGATCAAGAGACAATTCCATTGACTGGAGCATGGAAATATAAAGTTGGCGTGATTACTGAAGCACTTAAACCAAGAACATTTTTCCAATACTTCCCGAGAGGGCTTTACAATGGGATGATTGCACCGATCTCAAACTATCCGATGTCAGGTGTGCTTTGGTATCAAGGTGAATCAAACGTTAGCAAACCAAATGGCTATTATGAACTTTTTGAAAAACTTGTTGATGATTGGCGGCAAACTTGGCAAATTGGTGACTTCCCATTCCTTTTCGTCCAACTCGCTAACTTAGAAACTGGTGGAGACGACAATGATAGCTATTGGGCGAAATTACGTAACGAACAGCTTAAATCATTGCAAGTAAAAAATACTGCCATGGCTGTCTCAATTGATGTCGGTGAAGCAAATGATCTCCATCCACAAGATAAAAAATCAGTTGGCCAAAGATTAGCAAAGTGTGCAAATGCGCTTGCTTACAAGCAAGACGTTGAATACATGGGACCACTTTATCAGTCACATCAAGTCAACAACAATACAATTGAAATTAGCTTTAACCATCTCGGTTCTGGATTGATAGTCAGAGGCGAGCAGCTAAATGGTTTTGTGATCGCTGGTTCAGACAATGTCTTTGTTCATGCAGAGGCCAAGATTGAAAATGATCGAGTGATCGTTAGCCACCCAGATGTCGTTGAGCCAAAAAATGTTCGCTACGGTTGGTCTGATAACCCAGAACAAGCGAATCTCTATAACAAAGAAGACTTGCCTGCATCACCATTTACAACTGAATAATTACTCGTAAACCTTTGTTTATGTGCAATTGGGCACGTGAGCGAAGGTTTTTTAATATACGATATTGACAATTAAAATTTATTGTTTTATACTCATATACATAACTATATAACTATACACCCTATTATTAACTGGAGGTGATATCAAATGGCCCAAACATTCGATGAGAACAAGCCTATTTTCATTCAAATTAAAGAAAAAATTGCTGATCAAATTGTAAAAAAACAATTGATTGAAGATGAACAAATTCCATCAACAACTCAAATGGTGCAGTTTTACAAAGTGAACCACATTACGATCACAAAAGGGATTAACTTACTTGTCGATGATGGCATTCTCTATAAAAAGAGAGGTATCGGTACATTTGTAGAAAAAGGAGCTCGTCATGCTCTTTTAGAAAAACGTAAAGAAGAATTTATTGATCGATATGTCTTACCGATGGTGCAAGAGGCTAATAAGTTAGAGCTAACAGATGAAGAACTCGGTCACGTCATAAAAAAGGTTAAGGAAGGTGAATCCATATGAGTTATCACGTTGAATTTAACAATGTTTCGAAAAAATTCAAAAATTTTGAAGCAATCAAAGAAGTATCGTTTAAATTAGAGCATGGAAAAACGTATGGCTTAATCGGTCGCAATGGAGCTGGAAAAACGACACTACTTTCTTTGTTGGCATCTTTTCAGCTACCTAGTTCAGGACAAATAAGCGTAAATGGTGAGGATCCATTTGAAAATAGACGCATCATGTCTGAAATCAATTTTGTTTATGAAGTTGACTATAGCAATGAATATGATACGGTAACGGATTATCTAGAAGCCACTGAATCGTATCGACCAAACTTTGATCAGGAATACGCAAATAAATTAGTCGAACTTTTTGAATTACCTTTGGATAAACCAATTAGAGATTTTTCCACTGGAATGCAATCTGCTTTAAATATCATTTTAGGTTTTGCTAGCAGATGCCCAATTACAATTTTTGATGAAGTCTATTTAGGCATGGATGCACCAAGTAGGGAACTTTTTTACCAAGAAGTCATTGAAGAACAAAATCGGAACCCAAGAATCTTAATTTTATCAACTCACCTTGTTTCAGAGATGGATTACCTCTTTGATCATGTGCTAATTTTAAATCGCGGAGAAATGATGATTGATGAATCATTTGACCAAGTTATCCAACGAGGTGCATCGATCACTGGTGATGCAGGCGTCGTTGATGCTTTTGCAGCACCATTCAACATATTAAATAGTCAACAGCTCGGGAGAACAAAGTCAGTTATGGTCTATGGTGAGATTAACGCGGAAAAACAGATCGAAGCAAAACGACTTGATTTGGAAATTGGCCCGTTAGCGCTACAAGATTTATTTATCCACTTAACAAAAAAGGAGCGATCCCATGAAGCTTAAAAAAGACTCGAATATTGTGAAATTGGCACTTGATTTTTATTCAATGCAAATGAAGTGGACATTTTGGTATTTAATCGTTGTCTTCGCGCTTTCTATAATCGCTTCATTTTTCTTGTCAGACATCACTGAATGGGAGCGAGGCATCGTAGAATCAATTTATAGTGCGTCGAAAATTTATTTAGCAATCGTTGCTCTTTTCACATGCTTTGCAATGCTTGGATTTTCCGTGAAAAACGGCATCACACGGAAGGATTACTTTCATGGAACAGCGATAGCTGCTATTGGCCTGTCTTTTAGCATTATCATTATTGGGTCAATTCTTTCATTTATATTTAGTTTGTTTGACTTCGATGCCTTGTCAAGTGGCGTGTCATTTTTAGACACAAGATCAACTTGGATTGTACCAATTGGATCACTAAGCTTAATTCTACTTAGTTACTATATCGCTGGTTGGATTATTGCATCAGGTTATTATCGATTTGGCGGTTTGAAAACAATCAGTTTTGTCATGATAGGAATTAGTTTTGTATCAATCATTGGTCTGCTGTGGGAGCACGGAATTGAATATTATATCGAATCAACACTTCTATTCTCGACAGACAACATTCCAATCATCTATAAATTTGGGGTCACACTTGCTTTAATCGGTTTAGCACTATGGCTTGTCCGCCTGATTACAAAACGGATCCCGATTAAAATTGAATGAAAATTGAATCTTAGCAGCTTTTATGTGCGAACACCCAGTCATTGCGGGCGTTCGCACACAATCCATACTTAGCTATAAAAAAGAGACAGTGAAGCATATCAACTCACTGTCTCTTTAACGTTCCTTTATAATTCTTCTCCATTTGTTTCAATCACTTTTTTGTACCAATCAAATGACGCTTTTTTCTTTCGTTCCATTGTTCCTGAACCATCATCGTGTTTATCGACGTAAATAAAACCGTACCGTTTAGAGTATTCCCCAGTTGAAGCACTGACTAAATCAATACAACCCCAACTCGTGTAACCCATCACATCGACACCATCTTCAATTGCATCACCAATTGCTGAGATATGCTCGCGTAAATAATCGATTCGATAATCGTCTTGAATCGTCCCATCTGCTTCGACTTTGTCATAAGCACCTAAACCATTTTCAACAACAAATAGTGGGACTTGATAACGATCATACAATTGTTTCAGTGAAATACGCAAGCCAACAGGGTCGATCTCCCAGCCCCAGTCACTCGCTTCGAGATGTGGATTCTTCACACCTGACACGATATTCCCTGATGCTGTTTCAACATCTGATTGGTCAGCTTTCTCAGTCCGCGACATGTAGTAACTTAAAGCAATATAATCAACTGGGTACTCTTTAATGAGCTCCAAGTCACCATCTTCCATGGCCACCTCAATCCCATGTTCCTTGAAATATCGATTGATAAAGCTCGGATATTCGCCACGCACATGAACGTCGGTACAGAAGTAATTAAATAATTGTTCCTTTTCAAGCGCATCCAACACATTATCTGGATGGCAATCATAGGGATAAACCGGTGTATAAATGATCATACAGCCAATTTCTGATTCTGGAATAATCTCATGACCAATTTTTGTTGCTAAACTGCTCGCAACAAATTGATGGTGAAAGCCTTGAAAAACAGCTTGCTCATTCGCCTTCGGATCTTCAAGTTTTGAAAAACCTAAACTCATAATCGGCATCACGAGCGCACTATTGATTTCGTTAAATGTCATCCAATACTTTACTTTATCTTTGTACGCAGTGAAGATTGCCGTCACGTAGCGTTCAAAAAATTTAATCACCTTGCGATTGCGCCAACCGCCATATTCAGTAACAAGATGTAGAGGCATTTCATAATGCGAGATCGTCACTACAGGCTCAATATTATACTTGATTAACTCATCAAAAACCCGGTGATAAAAATCAATTCCCTCTTGATTCGGCTCTTCTTCATCCCCTTTAGGAAAAATTCGCGACCAAGCGATTGATAATCGAAAAGCTTTAAAGCCCATTTCGGCAAATAGCGCAATATCCTCTTTGTATCGATGGTAGAAATCGATCGCCTCATGATTCGGATAATGGTATTTTTCAGTATCCGGCTTAAAATCAAACCCAGGTTGGGTTAAAATCTGAATCCGTTGCTTTCCTCCAGGCAAAACATCAGCAATATTCGGACCTTTTCCACCCTCATTCGTAGCACCCTCTAACTGATTAGCTGCTGTTGCTCCACCCCAAAGAAATTGCTCTGGAAATCGTTGTTGATTTGACATCTATCCACATTCCCCTTTCGTCGGTCTAATATTTTAATGAAATTACCTTTCTAAATCTAAAATCGGTTCACCGATTGTTGTCTCACCCAATTTAACGGATTCGACTCTTTGATATTCCTTATCATTTGTCACAACAACTGGCGTAACAATGTCATAGCCAGCATTTTTAATCCCCTCGATATCAAATTCAATTAAAAGTTGCCCCTTTGTAACAGTGTTACCTTGACTTACATGCGCTTTGAAAAATTCACCATCAAGTTGAACCGTATCGACACCAATATGAACCAAGACTTCAGCACCTTGTTCAGTTTCAATTCCAATTGCGTGATTTGTCCCGAACAATGTAGAAATTTTTCCGTTCACAGGGGAGACCAATTTACCTTCACTCGGAATAATCGCAACCCCTCTGCCTAACGCGCCTGAAGCAAAAGCAGTATCTGACGTATCAGCTAAATTAATCACTTCTCCAGCTAACGGAGACTCAATGATTTCACTTTGGATTCCACCTGCATCAGCCGTTGAAGTCATTTGACCTGAATCTTCTTCACCTTTATTAATCCCACCAAAGAAGTACGTCAATACGAATGCCAGAATAGCGGCAACAACAACAGCTACAACCGAACCGAAGAATGCTGTATTTAAACCTTCCTCTGGATGGACAAAACTTGCCCATTGAAAGATTCCTAATCCAGCCATGTTATGCCCGACTGTACCAAATATACCAATGATCGCACCACCAATTGCTGATGAGATCAACGTATAAATGAACGGTTTTTTCAATGGTAACGCAAGCCCGTACATTCCCGGCTCAGTCACCCCAAAGATAGCTGATAAAATCGCAGGAAAACTAAGTGATTTTATTTTTTCACTCTTTGTTCTAATCCATATCGCCGCAATCGCACCAGCTAGAGCAAATGAGTGAGCGAAGATTAACGCTAGAATTGGATCCCAGCCTTGACTAGCAAAGTTATTAAGAGCAATTGGAACAAGTCCCCAATGAAGGCCGAACATAACAAACACTAACCACAGACCACCAAGGAAAGCACCTGCAACAATCGGGCTAAGTTCATAGATCCAGACCGTTCCTTGCCCAAGTAATTGACTCGCCCATGTCGCAATTGGCCCGATCACAATAAATGTAACTGGAATAATGATTAACATTGTTAACATTGGTACAACAAATGTTTTAATCACATCTGGAATTACCTTTGCTAACGCATTTTCTAATTTTGATGCAAAATAGTTTGCCACAATAATCGGAATGACTGACATTGCATAGGTCATTAAAATAACTGGAATACCTAAAAACTCCAAATGAACATTTGACTCAAAAAGTGTGCCGGTAAACAATGTATACAATGGTTCGCCTGCTGTAATCCCACCAAGTGTTGGGTCAAGTGCAGGATAAACTAATGCACTGGCAATCACCATTCCGAGAAACGGTGACCCACCAAACTTTTTCATCGACGTGTAGCCAAGGAAGATTGGCAAGAAGTAAAATAGACCATCACCAATTGCATTTAAAATTGCATAAGTTCCATCTGTATCACTTAACCAACCAAGCGCAACAAATAAAGCATTAAAACCTTTAATCATACCTGAAGCAACCAATACAGCTAAGATTGGTTGGAAAATTCCAGAGATAATCGCGATAAACTGATTGAATAAGCTCCCTTTTTCACCTTCATCCTGATCAGTCGAGCTAGCTGATTCGAACCCACCAACCACCGCAACAGCTTTATAAACTTCTGGTACGTGGTTGCCAATGACAACTTGATACTGGCCAGCGCTTTGTCGTACAGTTACTACTTCATCATGATTCATTAAGTATTCTGTGTTTGCTTTTGACTCATCTTTCAACTTGAATCGTAGCCGTGTAATACAATGACCAACACTACTGACGTTTTCTTTCCCACCTACATTTTCAACAATATCTTTGGCCAAATCTTCATACTTCATTTAATAACCTCCTCATCATTTTAATGCAATATATAAAAACCTGAATGAATTTTGAAAACATAATCACACTCTCAATCAAAAATAAATAGGAGTAGCTCATTAATGCTAATAATAAATAGTATCTTCAAAATTATTCAGGTTATGCTAAAATAGCATTTATCTAAGTCATCTTCAAAAAAATACACTCTTATCTGACTAATTTATAATCATTAATTGTTTAATACCCTTATTCAACAATATGTACTCTCCTTTTTAAATTATCCTCTGATCATTTCAAATTTGACCTTTAATTGTTGGAACGATCTCAATACTATTGACAGGAAAATCATTAGATTATACGATAGATTAAGTTTGTATTTAATTATGTGTTCGATTGGAGTTATTTATGAAAAATAGGGCAATCATTTGCTTGATCACCATAAGTTTGTTCATCTTCCTTTCAGTCGCCTTTTGGTTAACCCCATCTAATGGTTATTTATACGACTATCAAGTCATAGCTTGGATTGAGGGGATATCAACTAAGGTACTAAAACAAATCATGCTAATCATTTCTTTAATTGGATCTAGTGAAATTATTTTACTTGCAACAGTAGTTATCTCAGTTATTTTCTTAATCAAGCGCTATTGGCAGTTACTCCATTTCTTTATGATTATTTCTATTGGTGGAGTTGCACTTAACTTTCTATTAAAAATATTATTTCAAAAAGAGCGACCGGGTGGAATTGTTAGTTCTATTGAAGTCTTCAGTTTTTCATTTGATATTCCTTCTTATAGTTTTCCAAGTGGGCATATGATGAGAGTGACCCTGCTCTTTCTATTTCTCATCTATTTAAGTTATTCTTTTATTGATAACATCTTCTTAAAGTGGACAGTTTATCTTTCTAGTTTTCTACTAATGATTGGCGTTGCTTTAAGTAGAATATTTTTAGACGCTCATTTTATGTCAGACATCATTGGAGCAATAAGCATTTCGACTACTTGGTTTTGCCTTATTTTACTGATCCTCAAAAAAAATCATGTATCTCACTATAACTAGTGAAGTACATGATTTTTCTTTTCCCAATTTAATTTGTACTCGTGTATCTAGCACCTTATAAAAGATGCATTAGCGCAGTAGCAATTGAGAAATAAATAACCAATCCTAAAATATCGTTAACTGTTGTAATAAATGGCCCTGATGCAATTGCCGGATCAAACTTCAACTTATTAATAATTAATGGGACAATAAAGCCAACAACTGTTGAAACAGTTAGCGTACAAAGAAGTGAGACCCCAACAATTACAGCTAAAATCCAATTTCCATATATGACAGAAATTAAAACTGTGATCGATACCATACAAACCAAACCGAGCAAGAATCCTGCCGTTAACTCACGCTTAATCATCCGCCAAAATCCGCCTTGTTTAATGTTACCAAGTGCAAGACCACGGACAGCTACCGTTAACGATTGTGTTCCAACATTTCCCGCTGAATCCATAATTAACGGTATGAATACGGAAAGTAAAACAACAGCCTCTAACGTCTCTTCAAAATAACCAATCACACCAGCAGTTAACATACCTAAAAACATAAGCGCAATGATCCAAGGTCCACGCATTTTAGCCGTCTCATATCCACTCAAGTCTATATCTGTTGAGCCTTTCGTTGCTGATAATTCTTCAAAGTCCTCAGTCGCTTCTTCCTCTAGAATATCCATAATATCATCAACTGTAATAATCCCTAATAGATGATTTTCCTTCGAGACAACTGGAACAGCAAGAAAGTCATACTTTTTAATTGTATGCCCTACATCTTCTTGATCCAAATCTTCCTCAACAGAAATAACTTTTTTACTCATAATATTTTCTATTGTTTCTTCTGGGGAGGCAACTATTAAATCACGTAGTGAAACGACACCGACCAATTCTTGATTGACGTTAGTTACATAAAGATAATAAATAATTTCTGCGGTTGGCGCTTCTTCTCGAAGTCTTTCCAGAACATTGGATACCTTTTCTGTTGAAGAAATTCGAATCAATTCTTTCGTCATAATCGATCCGGCTGTTTCTTCGGCATAAGACAGAAGTCGTTTTACATGTCGAGCCTTATCCTTATCCATATTAGCAAGAATTGCATCAGCTCTTTCTGTATTGATCTCCGCTAAAAAGGTCACGACATTATCGGTAAACATGTAATTAAACATTGTTGATGAATACTCTTCAGCTAATTCCAAAAAATATAGCTTTTGTTCTCTAATATCTAAACCAGAAAACACATTTGCAAATTCTTCTGGACTTAAATAGCTATACACTTTTGCCCGAGCATCCTGATTTAAAGAAATAAAAATATCTAACTGATCTGATGGATGTAAGTCTAAAAAAGTATGGCGA
Organism: Amphibacillus indicireducens; assembly: GCF_039539605.1. Classification (NCBI taxonomy): domain Bacteria; kingdom Bacillati; phylum Bacillota; class Bacilli; order Caryophanales; family Bacillaceae; genus Amphibacillus; species Amphibacillus indicireducens. Next base: position 28,771 of record NZ_BAABDL010000116.1, read on the forward strand.
AACTCATTAATCTTTTCATTCTTTAAAGTGTCGACAACCATTTTAGAATACTGGTGACGTTTGTGCTTATTTAACTTTTCCAATCTAAACCCTCCTATACTAAGAATCAACCACCTTATCCGTTAGGAGCCGTAAGATGAATCCTAGTAATGTATTTTTTTACGATATACAAACAACAATTACTATTCGAATCGCTCTCTTGATCATTATCCATATTCATCCCACATCCTTCTCTAATTTAAATAAATTTAAGCTTAAAAAAACTAAAAAACACCTCCTACGAAAGAAGGTGTTTTAATCGACATATAATTAAGAAGTGAATACTTTTAAAACAGCTATTAACTAATCACTCTGTTTTTTACTCATTGAACTTAGAATCTTTGGTTTAAAATAAGTTTCAACTGAAATTAATCTTTATCTAAGTTCAGAATAATCACAACAAAATTAACAAATACCCTTCAATCGTAGAGCTTTAGCACTGTGCGGCATAGAATTTTGTTATTCAGCTACATTAAAAACAACCTTAATTCGATTGTTCCTGTTGACCCATTGGCGTCTTTAGACATTTTTGGGCAGTAGCGTATCTCCGTCACAGGAGCCTGGCCTAACGAAGGCTTTTTATTCATTTTTAAGACCACTTTTTATTATAACTTATCCTTCATTTTTAATCAACTGACTTTTCTTATAAGGAAATCAGAATTTTTAGTTGATACTACATATTATTACCTGTTTATTAAATAGATTGATTGTTTCGGGGATTTTACAGTATCCATTCTTATATAAACGAAAAAATGATTGCTCCATCAATGCTGAGCAGTTATTTT
>NZ_BAABDL010000117.1:0-47670 GCF_039539605.1 Amphibacillus indicireducens
TAACTGGCATTCACTTTTGGCAATTTAATGGGCAAATCACCTATAAAAAATCAAGTTATGAATAATGCAGGGTAAATGTAAGAAAAAATTTTTTGTGAAAAATTCACCCGCGGTTGATCCAGTAAATGTATTATTATCCGCGTTCGCGCGCAGATTGCGAATTTCGCGTGTAAATTTGAAATATCGCGTGCAGAATCTGAATATCGCGTGCAGATCAAAAAATTCGCGGGTAAAATAATTATATCGCGTATAACCCATTTTTAACCATGGTGAGTACTGTATATTTACATAAAGGAGGTTGACGATTGGCTAATGAACAGTTAAAACAAGACATCATTGAGTATTCTAAGACAATTGGTATCGATAAAATTGGTTTTGCCGCGGCCAATCCGTTTTCTGAGATGAAAGCTCGCTTAAAAGCACAGCAGGATGCAGGTTATCAATCGGGTTTTGAAAAAGGAACAATCGAGGAACGGACGGAACCTGAGCTTCACTTAACTGAGGCAGAATCAATTATCGCGATTGCGATTGCCTATCCATCCAAGATGCGGGAACGTGTTAAGAACGAACGCGGAAAGAGGCGCGGGACTTTTTGTCGGGCGTCCTGGGGAACAGATTATCATTATGTTGTTCGGGAAAAACTTGAAATGCTTGAGACATATATTGCATCACGTGTGCCGGGTTTTCGGTCAAAAATTATGGTTGATACAGGTGAACTAGCTGACAAGGCGGTTGCAGAGCGGGCTGGGATTGGTTGGAGTGCAAAAAACACCTTGATTATCACGCCTGAATTTGGCTCATATGTTTATCTTGGCGAGATGATTACAAATCTGCCGTTTCCTGCAGATGAAGAGGTTGAAGATGGATGCGGGGATTGCACACTTTGTATTGACCTCTGCCCAACAGGTGCGTTAGTTGCGCCCGGCCGATTAAATGCGCAAATGTGTCTCGCTTATCAAACCCAGACGAAAGGTTTTCTGCCAGATCAGTTTCGGAAAAAAATCGGTAATCATTTGTACGGTTTTGATAACTGTCAGGTCGTTTGTCCGAAAAATCGTGGGATTGATAGTCACCTGCACCCTGAGTTAGAGCCTGATCCCGAGCTTGTTAAGCCAGAGCTAATCCCACTGCTTTCAATTTCAAATCGTGAGTTCAAAGAGAAGTTTGGTAATATGGCAGGCTCTTGGCGTGGTAAAAAACCGATTCAGCGCAATGCGATAATTGCGTTAGCTAACTATAAAGAGGAATCAGCGGTTGATGAGCTGATTCGATTAATGAATGACGATCCACGTCCAGTCATTCGTGGCACAGCTGCATGGGCAATCGGAAAAATTGGTCGATCGGATAGCTATCAAGCGATTCGAACGGCGATGGAGACGGAGACTGATCCAGAAGTGATTGAAGAAATGGAAAAAGGTTTGCGATTTGAACAAGTCGCAACATAATAGACAAGCACCCCTTCATAAAATTGTTATGGAGGGGTGATTTATGATGAATTTAAATCAGTATTGGCGCGATCAATTAACGAGTGACAAACCAAATTGGATCAATCGGATTTGCCAATTACATAAAGAACGAGGCTATCAAGTCGTCCGCATCACTGGTAAAAGCCAGGTCTTCAGCAAACGTGAGCTCCCAAATCAAGAGAAACAGATCGACTATCAATTACATGTCACTTTCCTAATCAAAAAAAATCAGCGTTTCTACCGTGAGGAGCAATGCCGCCAACATCAAGCCCTTTTTTATAAAAAAATTCTCCAACGGGATCAAGAGCTGCCCGAGCAATTTTGTGATCAGGTCGAGCAGCGTTCGAATCCGATTATTGAGCTCACACCTGTTGAAGAGCTTGAACGATTTGTTTATGATCGGAACGCTGCCGTCAGGTATGCGGAACATTGGTGGAACGACGCCAATCCGGCGTATCAATTTTTCGAGGTAAATGATTGTACGAATTATATTTCTCAATGTTTGCGGGCGGGTGGGGCGCCGATGCGCGGGTTTCCGAATCGCTCGACGGGTTGGTGGTATCAGAATAATGATTGGAGCTTTAGTTGGTCGGTGGCGCATGCGTTTCGTTGGTATTTGAGTGGGTCGACGAAAGGATTGCGGGCAACGGAGGTTGATTCCCCGGTTAAGCTCAATCTGGGTGATGTGATTTGTTATGATTTTGCAGGTGATGGGCGTTACGATCATACGACGATTGTTGTTGCGAAAAATGCTGATCGGATGCCACTTGTTAATGCACATACGAATAATTCGCGGCATCGGTATTGGGATTATCAGGACTCAATGGCTTGGACACCTGAGTGTCAGTATAAATTTTTTCGGATTGGGTCGGATGTGCTATAATGATCGGGTGATTGATTTGTAAGAGGTGATTGAGATGGGGATTCATATTGTTTTGTATCAACCAGAGATTCCGGCGAATACGGGTAATATTGCCCGGACGTGTTTGGCGACAAATGCGACATTGCATTTAGTTCGTCCGCTTGGGTTTTCGACAGAGGATAAAATGTTAAAGCGGGCAGGGCTGGATTATTGGTATGATGTGAATGTTCAATATTATGATTCGATTGATGAGTTATATGAGAAAAATCGTGGTGCTGAGTATTATTACATTGAGAACTTCGGGACCAAGTACTATTCGGAATTTGATTTTAGTGATTCGAGTCGGGAGTTATTTTTTGTTTTTGGTCGAGAAACGAGTGGAATTCCGAAAGCTCTATTGGAGGGCAAAGAGGATCGCTGCTTGCGGATTCATATGGCAAAAAATGATAAGGTGCGTTCATTGAATTTATCAAACACGGCGGCAATTATCGCTTATGACGTCCTAAAACAACAAGGCTTTCCGAATATGCATTAAAGAAAAAGGAAGATGCTTCGACAAAATGGGGTATCTTTTTTTAATTTAATGAAAAAAGGCTCGAATATAAATTGCAATTATTTGTGAATTATAATACAATAGAGTCAGGAAATAACGACCAATTATGACACGAAAAGTTATTAAATTAGAAACACTGTTTAATTAAATCAAAGTTTAAATTCAAAAAAAATTTATATTCTTGATACATAATGCTTCAAAATGTAACAAAACTTAATCTTAGTCGTCTATTTTTGGTAGATAAGAAAGTATAATAACTTTCTTACTACATAAGTTCAACTAAAGCATTCGCCTAAAGGCTTGGCGAATGCCAAGTTTCCTAATAACAGGGGAAATTGTAAACTATTTAAGTAGGAGTGATGCTATGAAATCTAAATGCTGGTATCGACTCTTAGCTGTCAGTTTATTTATTCTAATAGGCTGTCAAAGCGAAGCGGAAATACCAGAAGGATATTATCAATTTGAAACAGCAGAAGTCGAAGCAACGATTAACCAATTATCTTTCTCACCAGACTACCCTCAGTATGTTCCGATCCCGGTCGAGTTTATTATTTCTGACCTCTACTTAATCGCAGGTACTGATGAAGAAGCGATCGACATTAGTTTCTACTCACGCGAAAATGAATTGCTTACATTTCAAGTGACAGAAGGGACATTTGCGATCAGTGCTGATGCAGAGGATATTGATATAGATTCAACGATTAAAGCCAATTATGCTGATAATGGCTTTGCAAAAATATTAACGTGGCAAAACAACGGTTTGAGTTATAAGTTTGAGTTCCGCTCGAGTGTAATCGGTGACGATCAACCGTCTCGACAGATTTCAAAAGAAGATTTAATTAAAGTTGTCCAGTCAACACACTCATGAAAAACTATTTCTCGATTAATGTTTGTGCTAAACTATGAATAGATTAGAGTATGATTTAATGAAAGAGGTACAATCTTATGGAGAAAAAGCAAATTGTTTTGACGGGTGGCGGTACAGCAGGTCACGTAATGGTGAACTTAGCGATCATCCCAATCTTACAACGAGAGGGTTGGACAATTGATTATATCGGCTCGAAAAATGGGATTGAGCGTGAGTTGATTGAACCGATCAAAGGTGTGACTTATCACTCGATTTCAACCGGAAAATTACGCCGTTATTTTTCAGTTGAAAATTTTAAAGACCCTTTTAAAGTCTTAAAAGGGATCGGACAAACGATGCGAGTTCTGAGCAAAACAAAGCCACAAGTGATTTTTTCTAAAGGTGGTTTTGTTTCGGTGCCCGTATTAATAGGCGCTAGACTAAAGCGGATTCCAGCGGTGATTCATGAATCTGATTTAACCCCAGGTTTAGCGAATAAAATTGCCGTTCCTTTTGCAAAAAAGGTGCTTGCGACATTTCCTGAGACATTGGAGCACTTACCGAAAGAGAAGACGAGCTGGATTGGCGCAGTGATTCGACCTGAGTTATTTGCAGGCAATCGGAAGCGGGGCTTAAGATTTGCTGGGTTGACCGAATCGAAGCCTGTCATTATGGTGATGGGGGGAAGTGCAGGGGCACAACGAATCAATGAAGCGGTTCGTCATCAGCTTGATGAGTTAACAAAAACGCATCAGATCATTCATATTTGCGGCAAGGGCAATCTTGATCCGACAATTCATAAATTTGGCTATCAGCAGTTTGAGTATGTCAACGAGGAATTGCCTGATTTACTCGCGGCAACGGATCTCGTCATTTCTCGGGCAGGTGCGAATGCGATTTTTGAATTTTTAGCGCTGAAAAAGCCAATGTTATTAATTCCACTCTCACGCCAGGCGAGTCGCGGGGATCAAATTTTAAATGCGGAAGTTTTCGAAAAACAAGGCTATGCGCATGTATTGTTTGAAGAGGATTTAACTGAGGAGCGTTTTTTAGAAAAAATAACTGGTCTAATAATCGCGGAAAATCAGATCAAGTCAGCGATGATGGCGTATCAACGTCAAGATGCGACAGAACGTGTGATTGAAGAGATTAATCGGCTGGCTAAATAGTGAAGGTGCTAACGCTTTGGTGTTAGCACCTTTTTAAAGTTCAATCGTAACCGTTGATGACAAGGTCGAGCTTTCCGGTTGCGGGATCAATTACCAGACCGTGAACGGGCACGTCGGTTGGTAGGAGTGGGTGATTGTTAATTAAGGCGACCGAATTTTTTACTGAGTCTTCAATTTGATCAAAGCCTTGGAACCAGTCGTGTGGATTGATTTCAAGTTGATCGAAGTTTTCTTGTTTGATTCCGTTTTGTTTCATCTGCTCAACTAATTGGTGTGAGTCGAGATTACTCATTCCGCAGTTGTGGTGCCAACGACGTAAACTTCATCGGCTTGGAGCGCATGGATCGCGACTAAAATACTGCGCATCGTACTGCCGTATGGGTGGTTAATAATCGCGCCAGCTGTTTTCAATATTTTGACGTCACCATTTTTAAAATTCATCGCTTTTGGTAATAGTTCTGTTAATCGTGTGTCCATGCAGGTTAAAATAACAGCGTGTTTATTCGGTACACTATCGGTAGCATATAGTTGAAACGTTTTATTATTAACAAATTGATCGTTATGTTCTAAAATATCATTTAATAGCAAGTTGATTATCCCCTTTTTTTGTTTGTTTTTCTTATCATAAAGAAAAGAGACAGAAAAATCAAACATCTTTTTTGTGTTGATATTTCCCGGGAAATGTCGAACTTTGTTATACTTATGAAAGAATGTGCTGAATTGAGGTGGTTTGGTGATGGAGCAGGATCAAGAGCAAATCGTTGTCGATACTGATTTTCATGAAGAAATTGAGCCTGAGGAAATGCTGGAATTGCTTGAACAGGAAAAAGCGAAGTTGCGAGCTGAAACTAAGCAGTCAGTTAACCATGAGCAATCCCATTCTCGAAAGTGGGTGTTGCGTGTGTTGATCTTTGCTTTATTACTAAATGTAGTTGCGATTTTGCCACGGACATTTTCGATTCCAGCGATTGATTTTTTAAAGACATCAGCAAGGTTATCTGCCGACGAAGCGGTACAAACTTATAAAGAAGCAGTTGTTGTGATTGATACTGGTGATGGAAAAGGGACGGGATTTGGCATTACTGCGGATGGGTTAATCGTGACTAATCACCATGTCATTGAAGGAGAAGAGACCGTAATCGTTAACTATCCTGGCGAGGGGCTTTTTATAGGAAATGTAGTCGCAGAGGATGGGGCAGTTGATTTAGCGCTTGTCCAGGTTGCTGGTACTGACTTACCGTATTTATCATTAGCTGATCACGTCGATCTTGAGCGTGATCGGTCGGTTCTGTTTATCGGTAATCCGCTACGATTTAATGGGATTGCGAATCAAGGTGACTGGATCGGAATGACCAGTAGAGATGGACTTGAGACAAAAGTGATGATGCTTGATGCGCCAGTATACCGAGGCAATAGTGGGAGCCCAGTGATCAATGATTATGGTGATGTGATTGGTGTGATTTATGCGACAACAACGGATCAAGAGTATGGAAAAATTGGTTTGGCAATTCCGATTGAAAATTTAGATCGATTATTAAGTGATTAAAGGGAGGAAAACCTCCCTTGTCAAATCGCCATGGCATGATCCAAATAGTGCAGCAGGTTTTCATGTTGCTCAATAATTTTTTCGGTATTTTTTTCAGTTTGAAAAGCACTTAAAAAATTTTTGATTTTCTTTGCTAACAGGTCGTCAGTTGTCCGGATCATGATGACGATTAAATCATCCCACTGCTGCCAAATCGTATAGTATAAAGCTTTATCATAGTCAATGCTCACCATTGTTTTCGCCCCTTTTACAGCAACTACTTGGAACGGTTTTAGTTTGACCGAAAAAACTAAAATAAAACTGGTTATGTTTGTGTTGTTTGTCTGAGTTTTCAATGTATGAATACAGGCTTGATTGGCATATTAAAACTGACTCATTATAAAAGGAGGGTAAAATATGCGAATTAAGCAGATCATCATAGCAGGGGTAGCTTTGACAGCGCTATTTGGCTGTGGTGCTAACAATACCGAGTCATTCGATAACAGAGAATTAGATCGGGTTGAAAATGTTAGATATCAGCCGGGTCAACGGGAAATGTATGGGGATGAGTTGAATCAAATTCCTGAAGGTGGGAGAAACTCAACCGACCAAGGTTTGAACAATGCACGTAATCGGATCGTACAAAATCGAGATGGTGGACGTGATCGAAATATGTTTGAAGATGGCAGGATTGATCAAGATAACAACAATAATGATTTAAACGGGCAGTCAAATGATTTGAAACGTGATATGCAAAACCGAACAAATCAAACTGGCGAGTATCGAGTTGCCGAACGAATTGCTGAGCAAGTGACAGATGAAGTGTCTGAGATTGATCGTGCTTATGTTTTAACAATGGGCAACAATGCTTATGTCGCTTGTCACATCGACAATGATCGTGAGTTGAATGAAAATAATGACCTGTCGGATAAGTTAGAGAAAAAAGTGACCGAAGCGGTTAAAGATGCTGATAACAAAATTGATCATGTTTATGTATCGTCAAACCCTGACTTTATTGATCTAACATCAAATTATATGCGCGATCTTGATCGCGGTGAACCGATCGAAGGATTTTTTGATCAATTTACCGAAATGATCGAACGGGTTTTCCCAACGCGTAATCGATAAATGTTTTTCAGTGAGCAATGTCATGTTGCTCACTTTTTTTGTCTTTATTGCTCGACACTATTTACTCTGGGTGGAGAAATCGTTACAGGTTTAACAAATAGGATCTAATCGTGCCCTGTCTGGTCGGGAAGCCGTCGTAGAGGAAACGAATAAGCGCTAATCGTCAGAGATCACTTACTTAATCCGGTAGATATCTAATGAATAGCGTCTAATCGTCAGAGATCACTCACTTAATCCGGTAGATCTCTAATGAATAGCGTCTAATCGTCGGAGATCACTCACTTAATCCGGTAGTTATCTAACGAATAGCGTCTAATCGTCGGAGATCACTCTCCCAATGCGGTAGATCTCTAATGAATAAGCTCTAATCCTCGGAGACCACCGGCCAAATCCGGTTGATCTCTAACGATTCACCTCACTTAGTAAAAACCCACCAGCCCCTAAAACAAGCTCAACAAAATTGGCTTCAATTCCATGTTATGATATCGTATAAGAAGAGAACCATTGATAGGAGTGTTGAAAAATGGAAAAAATGAATGTTGAAAGCTTTAATTTAGATCATACTAAAGTCGTTGCCCCTTACGTACGTTTGGTTGGCGTAACAGAGGGTAAGCATGGTGATCAAGTCTATAAATATGATTTGCGTTTTTGCCAGCCGAATAAAGAGCATATGGAAATGCCGGCGCTCCATTCGCTTGAGCATTTGATGGCGGAGAAAATTCGGAATCATTTAAGTAATGTCCTCGATATTGGTCCGATGGGATGCCAAACGGGTTATTACTTGAGCGTTCTTAATAATGAGTCATTTGATGCGATTATTGATGCGCTTGAAAAAACGCTAAATGATGTGATCGATGCAACTGAAGTTCCGGCTTGTAATGAGGTTCAGTGTGGTTGGGCGGCGAGTCACAGCCTAGAGGGTGCGCAAGCTATCGCAAGAGATATGCTTGCTAAAAAAGATAGCTGGCCAAATGTCTTTTCTGAATAAATCGTAAGAAAATTTTTTACTAAGGGAAGTGACGGGTTTGAAAGAAACAGTTTTAAACTATTTAACTGAGCATCGTGAAGAACAACTCGATGCTTTGAACGATTTCCTGCGAATTCCGAGTGTGAGTACGGATTCTAAGTTTAAGAAGGATGTGCGTGATGCGGCTCAGTTTGTGGCTGACTATTTAACTAAAATTGGCTTTAACCAGGTTGAAATAGAGGAAACGAAGGGGCATCCGCTCGTTTATGGCGAGTGGTTGGAGGCGGGTGAGGATGCGCCGACTGTGCTTGTTTATGGGCATTACGATGTCCAGCCTGCTGATCCGCTTGAGCTGTGGGAGACGGATCCATTTGAGCCGACTGTTCGCAATGGTCGCCTTTATGCTCGTGGTGCGAGTGATGATAAGGGTCAAGTATTTATGTATTTAGCGGTTTTTGAGGCGTTTATGAAAACGACGGGTAAGCTTCCGATCAACGTCAAGGTGTGTATTGAAGGTGAAGAAGAAATTGGAAGCGAAAACTTGTACACACTCCTGAAAGAAAAAAAGGATCAGTTCAGCGCTGACTTTGCGATGATTTCTGATTCTGGCATGGTCACGGAAGGCCAGCCGACGATTCTTTACGGATTGAAAGGTTTTACTGGCTTAGAGTTTACCATTCATGGACCTGAAAATGATCTTCATTCAGGGATTTATGGTGGTGCAGTTCGGAACCCATTAATGGCGATGGCACATGTGCTTGCGTCGATGAAGGATGAAAATGAAGTTGTTCAGGTTGAGCACTTTTATGATGATGTCGAACCGATCACAGTGGAAGAGCGCCAATTAATGGCAGATGCACCGAGTGAGAATTTTACCAAGACAACCGGCATTCCTGAAACGGTCTCTGAACAAGGCTATACAGCTGTCGAGCATACGATGGCACGCCCAACCCTTGAGATTAACGGCATGTTTGGTGGCTATCAAGGTGAGGGCACGAAGACGATTATCCCGAGCTCAGCGACTGCCAAGTTAACCTGTCGACTTGTTCCTGGACAAGACCCCGAGAAAATCCAAGATGCATTAGTGAATCATATTGAAAAAACTCTCCCGCCAGGTGTGACAGTATCGATCGAACGTGAGCCCCTTTCGGCGAAAGCGTATAAGGTGGATCCTAATCATCCGTTGATTCAGCAGGCTGCCAAAAGTTATGGTGAAGCATTCAATCAGCCAGCCGTTTTTGTCCGAATGGGTGGATCAATTCCAGTTGTTGAGTGGATCGATGATATTTTTAAGATGCCAATTGTATTACTTGGATTTGGCACACCTGATGATCGACTCCATTCACCAAATGAAAGTTTTCTGTTAGAGAATTATGATCGTGGTCTTGTGACGATCGTTGATTATTTAGCTTCATTTTAAGCTTTTGAGTACTATTCGTTACTAACGGATGGTACTCTTTTTTTCGTTGCATTTTGATTGACCATATACGATCTAGGGTATAAAATAGAGCTATTAGATTTGATTGGGAGGTTTATAAAATGTGGGTTGTCTCCCTTGTTTTATTCGTACCGATTGTTTATACAATTTATTTTCGTTATGTGCCAGTGAGATCTGTCAAGTGCGTCGATTACCATCAACTCGATCAAGATCAGATCAAGGTGGATCTGCGTGATTACAATGATTCAGCTAAAGAAGAGATCGATCAATCAATTGCATTACCAGTAGCCTATATCAAGCGATTTCATCATGAATTGCCGAATGGGTCACTTTATGTAATTGCCGGCTCAATTGTTGAAAAAAACATCGGAATTCGGTTGTTAAAGCGTTATGGCTATCAAGTTGTAGGTTATACAATTTTAGATAAAAAATGTTGCTGTAAAAATCGAATGACAAAATTTGCGTAACTATATTTATTTAAAAAGAAGGAGAATCGTCATGGAATATAGTCCTCAAATGAAAAACCGAATTAAGCGGATCGAAGGACAACTAAGGGGAATTCTTCGGATGATGGAAGAGGGTAAAGAGTGTAAGGATGTGATCACTCAAATGTCTGCTGCTCGAACGGCGATTGATCGGACGATGGGTCTAGTTGTCAGTTCGAATTTAGTCAATTGTGTTTTAGAGTCTGAACAGTTTGAAAAAGAGGACCAAAAGCAAGTAATTGAAACGGCAGTAGACTTATTAGTGAAGAGCCGTTAAGAAGCGATTAGCAAGAAATAAACTTAATGAGTTTAGAATAGGAACTATCAAGTTTCTACAATCCCCGTGATTTCCACTCTGGGTGGACGCTTTCCGCGGGCCCGGCCTCAACTTTTATTGCTCCACTGTCGTGTCGCAATAAGGATTTTCGGACTCGTGCTTTTCCCGCTGGAGTCGCCACCCGACGTTCCAATCACTTGATAGACTTTCTTTAGGCGGTGTTATCGTGTGAATCCATTAGGTTAACAGGTACTAATGAAATTTTTTTCGTATATAATTGTATCGTTTCTTTTATATATAACCTGAACAGATTGGTATTAAGCTGTCCAGGTTATTTTTTATCCACATTTCTTCAACTGTCGTTACATAAACTAATGTTATTCAGTTAAGTTTCTGTAAAACGTAACGATTCCTATTTACAAAACGGAATCATTACGATATAATTCAAAAAGATATTGATGAAGAGAGAGGTTCGATAAATGAATAGATACGTACGGATTATTGTGATCAGTCTTGCGCTGTTGGCAATGGTAGGTTGTCAGGCTACTCAAGATCAAGGTCAGGATCAAGATCAAGTAACTGAAACTTTACCTGATACTGGTGAGGCAGAGCAGTTGACGATATATACGACAATTTATCCATTGGCTTTTATTGCAGAGACAATCGGTGGTGACTTTGTTCAAGTTGAATCGATTTTACCAGCAGGTTCTGATGCACACTCGTTTGAACCTACTTCTAAGCTGATGGTTGAGATTGCTGAAGCAGATTTATTTATTTTTAATGACGAAGTTTCAGAGAGTTACGCACATACGATTAAAGATGCGTTAATAAACGAACAAGTGGAATTTTTAGAAGCATCAGCTGGGTTAGATAAAATAAATTATGATCATGACCACGATCATGAGGACGATGAGCATGGACATGATCACGGTGATTTAGATCCGCACGTTTGGATCAGTCCCAAACTGATGAACGAACTAGCTGAAAACATCTTAATGAGATTGATCGAACAGATGCCAGAACAACAGGATTACTTTAACAATCATTTCGATCAGTTATCGAATCGGTTATTAGACCTAGATGCGGCATTTACCGAAATGATCGAACAAGCACGTCACAATAAAATACTCGTGACGCACGCAGCATTTGGTTACTGGGAGCGCGATTATAACATCGAGCAAATTGCAGTTACAGGTATTTCTGCGACCGAAGAGCCGTCACAACGTCAGCTGACACAATTGTTGGACGAGATTGAAGCGTTAGAACTTAACTATATTTTATTTGAGCAAAATATCCAACCGAGAGTAGCGGAAGTGATTCAAGCTGAGTCTGGTTTAGAACAATTGTTGATTCACAATTTAGCGGTTTTAACAACAGAAGATATTGAAAATGGGGATGATTACTTTTCATTGATGGAACGAAATATCGCTGTTTTAACTCAGGCACTGAATTAAATAATTATTCCCTAACGATTGGAACTTCAGGGATAAATCCGATATAATTAATAGCGTGAATGATTATAAACTGGAGGTTTGGTGGAGATGAAATATGCGATTATCACTGGTTCATCAAAAGGACTCGGCGCTTCAACTGCTAAACAGTTATTGAAAGCTGGTGTCCATGTTGTTGGGATTGCTAGAGAGACGAATGATTCCTTACTGCAGGTTGCCAAAGAAACAGGTGCCACTTATCAGCATTTTAACTGTAATTTGTCAGATACAAATCAATTAGATCGGACTTTTGAAAAAATTAACGACCAAGTTTTTAAAAAAGATACTGAACTAGTTTACTTGATTAATAATGCAGCAACCGTGAAACCGATTGATATCGCAACGAGGCTGACGAGTGAAGCGGTACAAGCTCATATGCAACTGAATTTAATTGCTCCAATTTTAACAACCTCACTCGTATTAAAGCGGGCGAAACATTGTGGAATCAAAACGGTTATTACCAATGTTTCCTCAGGAGCGGCTGGACGTTCAACATATGGATGGAGTTTATACGGCTCATCAAAGGCCGGGCTTAATCGCTATACAGAAACGGTTGCCCTAGAGCAAGCGGAATTAAAAACAGGTCATCAAGTGATTTTATTTGATCCGAGCATTATGGATACAAATATGCAAGGTGACATTCGCTCAACAAGTCCAGAAGCTTTTCAAGATGTTGAGCAGTTTAAGCAATATAAAGCAGATAATAAATTAAGTAATACGACAGATGTCGCAAATGTACTCGTTAAGATTCTTTTAGATGATACGGCGATCATTAACGGAAAGTATTACAGTATTAAAGACTATCTTTAACAGGCATTGACCCATTTTTTCATAAAACTCTCCCATTTCTAACTTCCGATCATATTCTATAATGAATTGATAGCAAAAGGAGGGTTCAAGATGGGTGCAGGTTATAACTATGGGTCAGGTTTTGCGTTAATTGTTGTTTTATTCATCTTATTAATCATTATCGGAGCTTCTTGGGGCTACGGTGCTTATTAATTACGAGAGAGGATTTCAGTCTAACTGAGATCCTCTTTTTTTGTTGTTTAGGAAATTATAGAATTCGTTAGTTTTGGATAACTTTGTGCGGGTCAGATGTTTAGGGATCTTTATGAGTAATGTCTAACAATTTGTCGCTTTTCATTGTAAAATAAGGGTTATTTAAGTGAGATACCTGACGCCCTAATTATTCATACAAGAGGTCGTCATCTGAAGACACTTCGCGTTCCGCGGGGATGGCCTCAGCTAACTTTTGTAGCAAAAATCGCTACAAAAGTGGATCTTCGGCTCATCCTATTCCCGCTGGAGTCTTCGTGTCTTCAGATGACTATTCATTATTTCGTTCACTTTTTAAGTGAGTGCGTACATATAAACGAAAGGCATTTATTTAAGCGGTATCACTTACTTTGCGATAAACTATGAATAATTCAGGCTGAAGATTAGCCCCTATTCGTTAGAGATCGGATCGATTTAGGTGTTGATTTCTGACGATAAGCTCCTATTCGTTAGAGATCAGATTGATTCAGAGGTTGATTTCTGACGATTAGCCCCTATTCGTTAGAGATCAGATTGATTCAGAGGTTGATTTCTGACGATTAGCCCCTATTCGTTAGAGATCGGCTCGATTCAGGTGTTGATTTCTGACGATAAGTCCCTATTCGTTAGAAATCGGGTTGATTCAGGTGTTTATTTCTGACGAAAAGCTCCTATTCGTTAGATATCGTTACGATTTTGAGGGGATCTCTGATGATTAGTGCTTATTCGTTACCTCTCTGACGCTTATTCCAGCGAGACAGGCACGATTAAGCGCTAATCGTTACCGCTCTAACGATTTTCTGAGCGAGACAGGGTACGATTAAGTGTTATTCGTTACCGCTCTAACGATTTTCTGAGCGAGACAGGGTACGATTAAGTGTTATTCGTCACCTCCCTGACGCTTATTCCGGCGAGACAGGGCATGATTAAGCGCTAATCGTTACCCCTCTGACGATTTTCCAGCAAGACAGGGCACGCTTAGCTCTATTTGTTATATCTATCGCGATTTTTTTGTTGGTGAATTTTTAACAAATCATTGTCGGTAACGTTGTTTTAGATAGAGGGATGGGCTGATGCCGGTGATTTGTTTAAAGACTCGACTAAAATAAAATGGATTCGGAAAATCTAATCGTTCGCTGACCTCAGTTATATTGAGATCGGTTTGGTTAAAAAGTGTGATTGCGCGCTCAATCATTAATTCATTTTGATAATGATTGATGGTTTTGCCGGTTTCCTTTTTAAAAATTGTTGAAATATATGGATAATTCAAATGTAAGTGTTGTGCAATGACTTGACTAGACAGTTTATGCTCATGTGCTTGGCAAAGTTGTTGGACTTGCTTGACAATTTTATCTGCATGCGGTTTCCGTGCCGTTTGTTTATCTTGCTGATAAAGTTCTAAAAAAAGTTGATAACAGTTGAGCGATTGAATTAACGGTCCATTACGCTGATGGTCAATCAGTTGTTTAAGTTTTGTGCTAAAATAATCAACCTGCTCGACAGCTCCCGTTTTTGGCAATGTTAATACTTTTTCATAGCTGTCTTGAGCAATAATCGAGGGTGAACTTGTCCATTGATATTCATTCGTTGTATCTGTTTTGGTTGTGAAAAAGTGGATATAATACCAGCTTGTGTTCGGTTTGTATGGCTTCGTTCCCCAATGATTAATCCCTTTGTGTAAAAAAAGATAGTCCCCTGATTTGAGCGTGTAAGTTGTTTGATCTTCAATCACTTCGATTTCGCCTGATTGGACAAAGATAAAGACATGTAAATCTGTTAATAATCGATTTGGATGTGCTAATTTTCCGTCAATGTCCTCAAGGTAATCTGCTTCATTAACAAGGGGTAAATGATAACTTAACAATTTAATTTGTGTCATTGTTGTCACCTTTTTTATTTATAGTATAACACAAAAAAAGATAGGTTTACTAAAAATGACGGTATTCTTTAATGACTAGGTCACTGACATAATAGACTTATATCTAAGTGGAAAGGATGACAAAAGTGATAAAGGTAAACTTAAATCAAGGTATGTTTAAAGAGTCGAAGCAGAAGGGGAAAGAGTACTTACTTTATCTTGATATCGATCGTTTAATTGCACCGTGCTATGAAGCGGTTGGAGAAAAAGCACGTGCACCTCGTTATGGTGGGTGGGAATCGATGGAGATTGCTGGGCATTCGATCGGACACTGGTTGTCGGCAGCAGCATTGATGTATAACGTAACGGGTGATTTATTATTAAAAGAAAAGTTAGAGTATGCGATTGATGAACTTGCTTTAGTCCAATCCTTTGATCCTGATGGTTATTTAAGTGGTTTTCCACGTGACTGTTTCGATGAAGTTTTCACAGGAGAGTTTCGCGTAGATAACTTTGGTCTAGGTGGATCATGGGTACCGTGGTATAGTATTCATAAAATTTATGCTGGACTTGTTGATGCGTATCGACTAGCTTCATGCAATAAAGCCAAGACAGTACTCGTCAAATTGTCTAATTGGGCTGATCAGGGCTTAAGCAAGCTGACTGATGAGCAGTTTCAACGGATGCTAATTTGTGAATTTGGTGGTATGAATGAAACGATGGCAGATGTTTATCAAATTACAGGTGATAAACGTTTCTTGAAACTTGCTGAACGTTTTAATCATAAAGCAGTGTTGGATCCTCTCGTTGAAGGGATTGATGATTTAGCTGGAAAACATGCGAACACGCAAATACCGAAAGTAATCGGTGCGGCGAAGCTTTACGATATTACTGGAAATCAAGATTATCAAAAACTTGCGCGCTTCTTCTGGGAGGAAGTCGTTAACCATCGATCATACGCATTTGGTGGCAATAGTAATGCGGAACATTTTGGTCCATCTGGGGCAGAACCACTTGGGATTATTTCAACTGAGACGTGTAACACATACAATATGTTAAAATTAACGGAGCATTTATTTGATTGGCAACCAGATAGTCGCTATATGGATTATTATGAGAATGCACTTTACAATCATATTCTAGGTTCACAAGATCCAGAGTCAGGAATGAAATCGTACTTTATTCCAACAGAACCAGGCCACTTTAAAGTTTACTGCTCACCAGACAATTCCTTCTGGTGCTGTACCGGAAGTGGGATGGAAAACCCTGCACGTTATACGAAAAATATTTATACGAGAAAAGCGGATCAACTATTTGTTAATCTCTTTATCCCGTCAACGATTACCCTTGAAGATAAAGAGCTTCAATTTGTTCAAGCAACACAGTTCCCATATGAGCAATCAGGTAAATTTTTCGTTAAAGAAGGTAATGGTGAAAAATTAACGGTCTCAATCCGTAAACCTGACTGGTTGGCAGGGGATATGGTGGTTGAGATTAATGGAGAAGCTGTTGAATTTGAATTAGTCGATGGTTATTATGAGATTGAGCGTGAATGGTTTACGGATGACACGGTGACATTCCAACTCCCGATGGGCTTGCGTACTTACACTGCAAAAGATCAACCTGAAAAGAAAGCCTTTTTCTATGGACCAATTTTGCTGGCTGGAAAATTGGGGCGGGAAAACTACCCTGCAGAAGACATTGTTGGAGACCATCAAGTGTACAATAACCATCCATTAATCGATGTACCAACATTGGTGACAGAAAAAGCACCTGAAACGACACTTCAATTAGTTGATGCTGAGACATTAACGTTTGAAACAGAAGCAATTGGTCAACCAGGCAATCAAAAGCTGACGTTAATTCCGTTTTATGATTTACATCATGAACGCTACACAGTGTATTGGGATGTTTTAACGCAAGAAGCTTATGAAAATTTCGTTGATCATGAAAAGGAACAAGCCGATGCGTTACGTAAGATTACCGTTGATTTTGTTCAACCAGGTGAGCAACAACCTGAAACGGATCATGGTATCCAGTCAAACAATTCATTGATGGGTTACTTCAACTTAGTTGATCGTCATTGGCGTGATGCGCGTGATGGCGGCTTTGTAAGCTATCAAATGGCGGTTGATCCGGCAAAAGAAAATAGCTTAATCGTGACGTATCATGGCGGTGACCACCATCTGCATATTGATGGTATTCGCTTTGATCGTGAATTTGATATTTTAGTTGATGGCGTTGTTGTTGGATCGGAAAGAATTGAATCACCTCAAGCGGGTGCGCTAATTGATCGGACATATTCAATTCCGATCGAGCAAACGAAAGACAAAGATAAGGTTGAGGTAAAATTCCAAGCTGGTAAAGATAAGATTGCTGGAGGTCTATACGGCGTCAGAACAATCATTAAATAATCAAACTAAACGCACTTCAATTATTGGACACATTCTAATAATTGAAGTGTATTTTTTAATCATAAATAAAGCCGTTTATGATTTGTTAATTGAGTGAATTTCATAATTACTTAATCAGTATCAATAGTGTTGCATAAACTTTTCTTTCCTAAGTCAAGTTTTATCATTGTGGTTTGAGATAACGGATATTGATCGATCAATACAACCGCTACGGGAAAATATTTCGCTTACCGCGGGCGTGCCTCGGGCGCACAGGACGTGGGTCAGTTAGACGTTGCCACACGACGTGGCGATCTTAGTCTAACATTCCCCCAAGTGGATCTTCGGCTCACGCTTTTCCCGCTGGTGTCTTCATATTTTCCCTACGCTCATGTCTGCTTTCCTACAGAATAAAAAAGAGCTTTTGCAATTTAACGCAGGAAAGATACAATTTAGCAGATGAGAGATGTGTAGACTCCCACAGGAAAAGCAAGAGCTTGAGATCCACTTTGACAAGCGGTCTTTGCTTGGCTAAGTTAGCTCAAGCCTTGGGACTGGGACTGCGGTTACTCGTCCCACCGAAGTAATTTGCGATTACTCGTCCCACCATAAACACCTGCCCGTAGGATAAGGAAAGCTTCTTCGAAAACGCATCGCACGAAGAAAATTGATCTTTATTTTCGAGGAAAGCGAAACATCTCTCAGCTGCGAGTGTGATCCTCTCACTTAGAGCTGATCAAATCACTTGATTTTAGTTTAATTTTTTATGCAACGCTACTAAATCAGTATAAAATATGACCAATTGAGTTAGAGTGCAAACTCGTGATTTACACTCTAGGTGGATGCTTTCCGCGGTAAGTAAAGTATTTTGACGAAGCGGTAGTGATAGCGCTATACTAAAGCGGAATAAACTTCAATGATATTTTTCGTTGGGATAAATCGATAAATAAGACACAGTAAATCTAAATATGTTATAGTATGTATGGAAAGAAGGGGGTTATCTCAATGATTCAACGAAAGAGTCAGCGCGAAATTCAATTAATGGCTGAAGCGGGAAAACTACTCGCTGAAATTCATAAAGAAATCGCAACAATGATTAAACCAGGTATTACAACAACTGAAATCGATCAATTCGCAGAAAAGTATATGCGAGACCGAGGGGCCGTTCCAGAACAAATCGGTTATAACGGCTATGAATATGCAACATGTGCATCGATCAATGATGAAATCTGTCATGGATTTCCACGACCAGACAAACTAAATAGTGGTGATATTGTTACAATTGATATGGTCGTTAATTTAAATGGATTTTTAGCAGATTCAGCTTGGACGTATGCAGTTGGAGAAGTTGATCCAGCAGGACAGCGATTAATGGAAGTGACGAAAGAATCACTTTACCGTGGAATTGAACAGGCACAAGTTGGCAATCGAGTTGGTGACATTGGGCATGCGATTCAAGAGTATGCAGAAGCGGAAGGATTCTCTGTTGTTCGTGAATTTACTGGACACGGAATTGGACCGACAATGCACGAATCTCCGCATATTCCGCACTATGGCTTACCTGGAAAAGGCGCACGCTTAAAAGAGGGGATGGCAATTACAATTGAGCCAATGCTAAATGAAGGCGCTTGGCAAAGTAAGATGGATGATAATGGTTGGACAGCTCGTACGATCGACGGTGGGCGTTCAGCACAATTTGAACATACACTCATTATTACAAAAAATGGTCCACTTATTTTAACTGAGCAAGACGATTAAGTAGCTAGCTTCAGGCTAGCTATTTCTTTGATTTAAGCTCCGAATAAGATCAAAGGAGGAGTTCGATGCGTTCACTTAATCAAATTAAACGAGGTTTTAAAGTTGGCTTACCGATTATGCTTGCCTACTTTCCAATTGCGGTAACATATGGCGTACTAGCGAGTCAAGCTGGTTTATCCGTTTTTGAATTAACTGGGATGAGCCTACTTGTCTATGGTGGCGCTTCTCAAATGATGGCGATCAATATGATTTTGCTCCATGCCAGTGCGATTGAAATTGTGATTGCAACATTTGTGTTAAATTTTAGACATTTTATCATGAGTTTTTCTTTTGCCCATCGGACGATGGCGACACCGTTAAAATGGCGTGTCGCATCAACATTATTTATCACGGATGAAACATTTTCAGTCACAACAGTTGAAAAAGACGCGGCCAAACAAACGAATGGTCATCTATTTTATTTCACCTTTGTCTTTGTTTCTTACTTATCGTGGGTTGTCGGTTCGTTTATCGGTGGCTTTGTTGGTGATATTATTCCAGATTCAATTAGTCAAAGCTTTAGTATTGCACTATACGCTATGTTTATCGCTTTACTCGTCCCATCAGTCAAGAATAACTTTCGCTACGGATTAATTGCCTTACTTGCGATGATCTTAAATTTTGGCTTCGGGCAATTCTTTCAAGAAGGTTGGTCAATCGTCCTTTCAACGCTTGTTGCTAGTGGGCTTGGTTTTCTAGTGTTAAGGAGGAGAGTATTATGACAATTTGGATGATGATTATTTTAATGAGCATTGTCACGATCATCCCTCGTATTTTACCCGCATTTATCGTCGATAAAATAAAATTCCCAGATTGGGTCGCTCAATGGCTTGAATTAATTCCTTACGCCGCTTTAGGGGCATTGATATTCCCTGGTATTATCAATATTGTTTCTGATCAACCACTGATTGGGGTTGTTGGTGGGTTTGTTGCGCTCGTGTTAGCAGTCTTTCGATTACATATTATTTTCGTTGTCATGGGCGCAGTTGCTGTTGTCTACTTTATGCTTTAATCGTTAATCATGAGTCGTTAGGGTCAGGTTCAAGATGAATATGAGTTTGATCAGCATTAAATTCAACTGCCAATCCACGCTCAATGCGATCGGTAATCTTGTGGGCGTGTTCAATCGTCATTTTTGGGTCGACATAGAGAATTAAATCAAGGTAAATCTGGTTACCATCGTGTCTAGCTTTGATATCTTTCACCAATATGATGTCTGGGTCTTTTTCAATAAAGGCTCTGATTTCTATGACCGATTCAATCTCAAAGCCATCTGTTAATGTGACACTTGCATCCCTGAAAATTTTCCATGCTGTATAAACAATTAAAATACCGACTAAAATTCCTGCTAAAGGGTCAAGCCATATTAAGCCGAATTGCGCACCTACAATTCCGATAAATGCAGCTAAGCTGATCAGTGCGTCCGCTTTATTATCTTGTGAAGCAGCATAAAGTGATTGGCTATTTATTCTTTGAGCCAGCTTTCGATTGAAAAAATAAACACCTAACATTAAAATTGCCGATCCTAAAGCAACCCATCCGCCAAGCATTGCTGGTTCGCTCGTATGATCTTTCCAAATAAACTGGATTGAATTTAAAATCACTTGTAAACCGACTGTCACCATAATAAATGAAGCGATTAATGATGCAATTAATTCTGCTCGAAAATGACCATAATGATGGTTGTGATCAGGTGGCTTACGGGAAATCTTCATACCGATTAAGATTGAGACAGATGCGATCACATCCGTCGCATTATTGAGTCCATCTGCTCGAAGTGCTTGCGAATTTGTCAACTGAGCAAAGATTATTTTGAGCGAAGCAAGCAAGAGATAAGTGACAATACTTAGCCATGCGCCTCGTTCGCCTCGTTTGATTTGTTCATATTGATTCATTTATATACGACCTTTCTAAAAGATTGTATTGTTACTGTATCATTGCAAATACGAGTGGGTCTAGAGCAAAAATGATTGACAAGGCAATGATTGTTGACTGATGGCAAAAGTTACTTTAGCTTATTATTGATAATTAGCAGTGATAAATACTTTTTTTAGCTAATTTTTATGCTACAATAGAAGGAGTCTTAGAGAGGTGTTTGATTTGAGAAATTATACATTACTAATTTTAACTTTATTAATTTTAGCGACTGGTTGTAACCAGTTAAAAGGTGAAGAGATACTACATACAATTGATCTTCTTGCAGAAAAAGAAGGAATTGCTCTTACTGAAAAAGATAGGATTGAATTCAAAGGCGAAGAAGAGATTGTAGACGAAGAGCTGCCAGAAGTTGAAGAACCAGAAGTAGTTGAAGAAGAGCCTGAAGTAACTCCGAGTCAGGAACCTGAAAAAGCTCCGAGCCAAGAACCTGAAATAAATGAAGCTGAACCAGTTATAAGCGAAGAGCAAAAGGCCGCCGAAAATATTACAGGTATTGATAAAGAAACGGGATTATACATTGTAAGTAATCCAAACAGTCTTCAAGTATATGTCAATAAAAACAGACGTTTACCTGTTGGACATAGTCCGAGTGATCTTGTAGAACCAAATGTGACGCACACAAAACCTAAAGGAGATGAACGACGCTTATTAAGAGCTGACGCAGCATCTGCACTTGAAGATTTGTTTGCAGCTGCATCAGAAGAAGGACTAGACATTGTTGCTGTATCAGGTTATCGTTCCAATGCGACACAAGCAAGTATTTATCAAGGTCATGTCAATAGAAGTGGTCAAGATTTTGCGAATCGCTATTCTGCACGTCCTGGCACAAGTGAGCATGAGTCAGGTTTAGCTATGGATGTTAGTGCAGCAGTAGTTGGATTTGGACTTGAAGAGGCTTTTAAAGGGACGGATGAGGGAACTTGGATCAATAACCATGCGTATCGCTTTGGTTTCATTATTCGTTATCCGGAGGGCAAGGAACATATCACTGGCTATGGCTATGAACCGTGGCACTTACGTTATGTTGGTCAGGAATTGGCGGAACACCTATATCAAAATAATTTAACACTTGAAGAATACTTCGGTTATCATTATGAATTAAAAGAATAAACAGAAAAAATGATTTCTAGCCTAGTTAGAAATCATTTTTAATATGCTACAATGAAAATATTGATTAATCTGGGGGTTCAAATAATGGAAACAAGAACAGAACACGATACACTTGGGACGATTGAGGTTGATCGGTCAAAATTTTGGGGTGCTCAAACACAGCGCAGTTTAGAAAACTTCCCGATTGGCACTGAAAAAATGCCTGAACAACTGATTCGAGCATTTATAATTTTAAAAAGAAGTGCAGCAATCGCAAATTATCAATTAAAAAACCTGACTAGATTGAAAAAAGAGGCGATTGTTTATGCGTGTGATTACGTACTGAAACACGGTTTAATTGAGCATTTTCCACTCGTCGTTTGGCAAACGGGGAGCGGAACCCAAACGAATATGAACGTCAATGAAGTTTTGGCATATATAGGTAATCAGTTTTTGACAGATAACAATCATGCTGAACGACTCCATCCGAATGATGATCTCAATCATTCACAAAGCTCGAATGATACATTCCCTACTGCGATGCACATTGCTTCTGTTTTGACAATTGAGACGGAATTGCTCCCAGCTTTAGCGGAAATTAATGGGACGTTGACCGAGCAGATGAAAAAGTATCATGATTTGATTAAAATTGGTCGAACACACTTACAAGATGCCACGCCGATAACGTTCGGTCAAGAAATTAGCGGCTGGCAACATATGATTGAAAAAATTGAACAGATGTTGACAGAAGATCTAAATTACTTACGTGAGCTTGCCATCGGTGGAACAGCTGTCGGTACTGGGTTGAACGCACATTCTCAGTTTAGCGATCTCGTCGTCAGAGAAATTTCAGCGCTAACGAAAACACAGTTCGATTCTGCAAAGAACAAATTTCATGCGTTAACGAGTCATGATCAACTTGTCAGAACCCATGGCACGTTAAAAGCCTTAGCAGCCGATTTAATGAAAATCGCAAATGATGTTCGCTGGTTGGCCAGTGGCCCACGAGCTGGTCTTGGTGAAATAGAATTACCAACAAATGAGCCAGGAAGTTCAATTATGCCAGGAAAAGTTAACCCAACACAAGCTGAAGCTTTAACAATGGTTACCGTTCAAGTGATGGGGAATGATACAACGATTGGGATTGCGGCAAGCCAGGGTAATTTTGAGCTTAATGTTTATAAACCAGTGATTATCTATAATTTTTTACAGTCAGTCCATTTGCTAGCTGACGGGATTCGTTCATTCAATCAGCGTTGTTTAATCGGGATGAAACCAAACGCAGATGTGATGAAACGTGATTTAAATGCATCACTGATGTTAGTGACAGCACTAAGTCCGAAGCTTGGTTATGATCGAGCGAGTCAGATTGCTAAAAAAGCGTATCAAGACAATCAAACATTAAAGGAAGCTTGTTTAGAGCTTAAATTTTTAACAGAAGAAGCATTCGATCAGCTGATTGATCCGGCAAAAATGATCCAACCAAGTGATTGAAGTGAGCGATTGTTTCACTGACTGATAGAGGTAGCATTTCCCTTACTAACTAGTTATTAGCGCGATTAAACTTGCGAGGTTTATCCATACTAGTCGTAAGGAGGTGAACAACAATGGCAGATAGAAATCGTTCAAACAAGTTAGTTGTTCCCGGAGTTGAGCAAAAATTAAATCAAATGAAATATGAAATTGCTCAAGAATTTGGTGTTAATCCTGGACCAAACGAAACAGCCCGTGCTAATGGATCTGTAGGTGGAGAAATTACCAAGCGACTTGTCCAACAAGCACAAGAACAAATGGGTCCAAATAATTAATCTAACTGAACAATAATTTCAAATAAAAAAAGCGACATCTTTTATAGATGTCGCTTTACTTATTTGATTACTACTTATTTGATACGCTCTTCAGTTTCAGCATCGAAGAAGTGGCATTTGTGCATGTCGAAAGCAAGTGTTAACGTTTCGCCACCGCTAATGTCTGTACGTGAATCAACACGTGCAACGAAGTCTTGATCAGCTAATTTAGAATAGAGGTATGATTCAGAACCCATTAATTCAGCAACATCAATATTAGCTTCAATCGTTGAACCAGGATTTGCATCAAGGAACACAGGCTCATCATGGATGTCCTCTGGACGAACACCTAAGACGACTTCTTTACCGATATAATTTTGTTCGCGAAGAACTTTCATTTTACCTTCAGGAACTTGAATTAGTTGGCCATTACCGCCAACATGGAAACCATCATCTTCTAATGTACCACTGAAGAAGTTCATTGCAGGTGATCCAATGAATCCGCCAACGAAAATGTTATCTGGCTTGTCATAGATTACTTTAGGTGCACCAACTTGTTGGATAAGACCATCTTTAAGTACAACAAGGTTAGTTGCCATTGTCATCGCTTCAGTTTGGTCGTGTGTAACGTAAATAGAAGTTGTTTCTAAACGTTTGTGTAGTTTTTGAATTTCTGCACGCATCTGAACACGAAGTTTCGCGTCTAAGTTTGATAAAGGCTCATCCATTAAGAATACTTGAGCGTCACGAACAATCGCACGTCCTAAAGCAACACGCTGACGCTGACCACCTGAAAGTGCTTTTGGCTTACGGTCTAAGAATGCTTCAAGACCTAAAATATCAGCAGCTTCTTTAACACGACGGTCAATTTCATCTTTTTTGAACTTACGTAACTTCAAACCGAATGCCATGTTATCATATACGTTCATGTGTGGATAAAGTGCATAGTTTTGGAAAACCATTGCGATGTCACGGTCTTTTGGAGCAACATCGTTCATTAATTTACCATTGATATATAATTCACCAGATGTAATTTCTTCTAATCCAGCGATCATACGTAGTGTTGTTGACTTACCACAACCTGATGGACCAACGAAAACAACGAATTCCTTATCTTTAATTTCAAGGTTAAAGTCGGATACCGCTTTAACGCCGTCTTTCTCATAAACTTTATCAATATTTCTTAGTGACAGTTCTGCCATTATAAAATCCTCCTCTGTTTTGAAAGCGTTTAACTTTATAAACTTAGTCTACACAATTTGCCCAATTAGGTAAATGGACAGACTGCACAAAAAACAGTTCACCTTTTTGTGCATGCTTACAAATTGACTAAAATTTTTCAATCAAAATGTCGTTTAAGCAATAAAACTAAATAGACAGCAAGTGCATTTTCAAATTGTTTGACATCAATCGTCGTTTTTTCAATAAACTTATCAATCCGATATTGCAAGCTGTTGCGATGCATATAAAGTTCTTTTGCCGCTAGACTAACATTGGAATTGCATTCAAGAAAAATTTGAATTGATCGTAAGAGTTCTTCATCGTCAGCCGTATCTTTTAACATCGCTTCTATTAAGAAACGTCCATCTGCTTGATTTGTGATTGTCGTTAACAGATAAGGAATTGCTGTTACATAGCTCATAACTGGTTTTGTACTGAATTTGTTAAGCTTCTGATAACTATCTTGCATCCAAGAAAAGTAATCATGTGCTTTATTTAGTTCAGATAAATAAGGTCCAATGTAAAAACGAACATCTAGATAAAAGTCTGTTGTAAATACTTCAATCATCTCTTCATAAGAAAGCATCTCTTCATCAATAATTGATTCTTCTTCAATGATCATT
Source organism: Amphibacillus indicireducens (assembly GCF_039539605.1). NCBI lineage: Bacteria > Bacillati > Bacillota > Bacilli > Caryophanales > Bacillaceae > Amphibacillus > Amphibacillus indicireducens. The sequence goes on from NZ_BAABDL010000117.1 coordinate 25,952, forward strand.
CCAGAAAGTTGGTTCACCCAAACGATTGCTGGTCGAGTAGAGTATAAGCCATCAATCGCTTCACGAAAATCAGTTGGATCAATTAATGGTTCAGATAGGGTAAATAATATAAAGCGATACAAACTAGGTTGTTGTTTGAAATTAGGTTCTTCTTGTTCGTTAATAAGCTGATACCATTTCTCTTCACGTGTTGTGACAGGTGGGTGTGCACCCTGATATGGTGTTAAGAACAGTCGTAATAGGGACTGGTCTTTCTTATCGAGTTCTTGTTTTTCAATGCCAATGATTTCATTGGCAGGTGTAATAAACCATTGATAATCGGCTGCTCGTTCAATTTGATTCGGTTGTTTGACAATTAGACTTGTGTAAATATTTTTTAATTTTTCAATCATAAAATGGCCTCGTTTATTATTGTTTTTTCGCTTGTAAATCGTGTATATACGCATATAAAACATGAATACTTAAGTTTGTGCTAGGCAAGTGATTTTCACTCTAGGTGACGCTTTCGGTGCTACAGGATGTATGTCAGTTAGACGTCGCCACCCGTCGTTACGATCACTTGTTGGAATCCCCTCATCTGTACATTAGCTAGAGATCATTTAGTAAGTGTTCGTAATTTTAAATGAAAGCAGATGTTATAGAATTGAATTAATTATAACAAAAATAATAGTTGGTGTCGTATGTTAGAGTGTTAAATGAAAATCTTCGAAGAATAATCGTTATCAGTTGGTTTCTTGTTTTAAGTTTGTTATAGTTGAACAGTGGAAAATGAACGAGGTAAGTAGAACTCAATTATTTAGGAGGATTTAAGATTATGTCAGCAATTCAAGAAAGTGCAACTGCACTAGAGCAAGCGCTAAGAGAAAGTGAAGAATTCCAAGGATTAAAATCAGCTTATGAAGCGGTTATGAATGATGAGATCGCTAAAAAAATGTTTGATAATTTCCGAAATGTTCAAATTGAGCTACAACAAAAGCAAATGCAAGGTCTAGAGATCACGGAAGAAGAAGTTGATCAAGCACGTAAAGTAGTTGAAACAGTTCAGCAGCACGAGCAAATCTCAGCATTAATGGCTGAAGAACAACGTGTAAATGACTTAATTAACGAAGTAAGTCGTACAATTACTAAGCCTTTAGAAGAACTTTATAGTGAACAAGCTTAAGAAAAACATAACACCCACTCAGAAAAATTGAGCGGGTGTTATGTTTTATTACTTATTTCTTTTCCATAATTTTATCAATTAAACCATATTTCAATGCAGCGTCTGCAGACATAAAGTTATCACGATCAGTATCACGATCGATAACTTCGATTGGCTGCCCAGTACGGTCAGATAAAATTTGGTTGATCTTATCACGCATTTCAATAATTCGTTTTGCGTGAATCTGAATATCAGTTGCTTGACCTTGTGTTCCACCTAATGGTTGGTGAATCATGACTTCACTATTTGGAAGCGCATAACGCTTTCCAGGTGCACCTGCAGCAAGTAAAAATGCGCCCATCGATGCAGCCATACCGACACAAATTGTTGACACGTCAGGCTTAATAAATTGCATTGTGTCAAAAATCGCCATTCCTGCTGTGATCGATCCACCAGGTGAGTTGATATAGATTGAAATATCTTTATCTGGGCTCTCTGCTTCTAAGAAAAGCAATTGTGCGACGATACTGTTTGCGACGTTATCATCAATTGCACTCCCTAACATAATAATTCGATCCTTTAACAGACGAGAATAAATATCATATGCACGTTCTCCACGGTTTGTTTGTTCAATAACTGTTGGAATTAAATTCATTCTTGTTCCTCCTTATATCCACTTGATAAAATAGTTCTACCTTTATATTAACTAATTGGTCAATAAAGGTCAAATTATTTAATCTTTCTTATACTAGCTTTATTTTTCCCTAACAGTTGGGAAATTAAACCTAGCTCTATTATAACAGAAGCAAGACAACTTTAGAAAAAAATACAATCAAAAAAATATCAATTGAAATAAGGAACAATATCCGCTATAATAATGCTTGTCACTTTTAATTCGTGCGCTCGTAGCTCAGGGGATAGAGCATCGGTTTCCGGGACCGAGTGTCGGGGGTTCGAATCCCTCCGAGCGTGTCTTTTTTACAAAAAAATTTCTTGCTTAAATAGTGGATGACCACTCATTTAAGCTTTTTTTATTTTTTCCTAGTCGCTCATGTCAAAATAACCTGATTCGTGTTCCTTCATTAAATAGTAAAAAGCTAGCCAAATCATACTCGCTAAAAATAACACATAGATTTCTCTGATCGAGCCAAACTATTTTCTGTAGGGGGTGAGATCAGATCATGAAAAACGATAAAGACATTAGAACGAGCAATAAAATTAAACGGCTAGAACGACGTAAAGCAGAAGAACTACAACGCTATGGTAAGCACCGTTTTGCCGAAGAGTTTTCAGAAGAACCGATTTCAACAGAGCATTTAGATGAGGATATTCCAGACAACGAAATCTAAATTAACTGACCCCTGACATATTTGTCAGGGGTTAATGAATTATTGATAGGTGAATAATCATTCACATTTTGCTTATGATTCGGTATAATGAACATGTCGCAATGAATCATATTGAGGTGTTTGATGTGAGATACTTTTATTGGCTTAATTATGTATTTTGCTTACTTATTCGACTTGAAAGTTGATTTAGATAAGCTTAAGAAAGAAACATCCAATAACTCTTATCTCAATAATGAACAGCAATCTAACAAGAAAGTTCATTTGTAAAGAAAAATTTACATCAAATATCTTGAGTAATTTTAGGCGGTCTGCTATACTTTGGTTGTTGAGATATTTTTTTGTTATGAGCGGGTCAAAAAAAACCGTCCCGGGTCAAAAAACATCCCGAAAGGTTAAACAGGGGAGGGAGTTACTATATGCATTCATTAATTGATTTACAAATGATAGTATGCCCCGACTTGTTAGAAACCATGCAAAAAAGATATCGCATCTTACATACAATCCACTTGCTTCAACCGATTGGCAGACGCAGTTTGGCTGATCAGATTAATATGAAAGAGCGGGTTGTCCGAACCGAGTTAGATTTTTTAACTCAACAAGGTTTGCTCAGTGTGAGCCCAAAAGGTGTTACGCTAACAAACCATGGCAACGAGATTATGACAGCTTTAAGACCTTATCTTGAAAGAATGCATCGTTTCGATGTATTAGAAGAGAAGGTAAAGCAAATATTAAATCTCGATCATGTCATTATTGCACCAGGAGATAGCGATCAGGAAGAGTGGGTTAAATTTGATTTAGGTCGACGTGCGTATGAATTTTTACAGACGAGACTTAAACCAAATGATACAATTGCAGTAACAGGTGGTACATCAATGGCGGCTGTTGCCGAAATGATGCAACCATCGACGAATGGGACAAATTGTTTGTTTGTTCCTGCTCGTGGCGGTCTAGGTGAGCGTGTTGAGAATCAAGCAAACACGATTTGTGCTGAGATGGCTAATAAGATGAACGGCGAGTATCGATTACTGTATGTACCAGATCCATTAAGTGAAGAAACGTATCAGTCGATCATTCAAGAACCAGGTGTGAGAGAAGTTTTAGAAATGATTCAACAAGCAGATGTCGTCATGCATGGTATTGGTGACGCATGTACGATGGCCGAGAGACGAAAAACCCCTGATCATGTTTTAGATAAGCTGAAAAAGGGAAACGCAGTAAGTGAGGCTTTTGGTTATTATTTTGATCGGCAAGGCCAAGTTGTATCTAAAGTAAGAACGGTTGGCATGCAACTAGAGGATCTGTCAAATGTTAAGACAGTCATTGCTGTTGCTGGAGGGAAATCGAAGGCTGAAGCAATTGAATCCTTTTTCAAGCAAGGAAGAAGTAATGTTCTCATCACAGATGAGGGCGCCGCAAAAATGTTAATAAAGGGCTCGTCCCTTTAAATAAATTTTTTTCAAATACAAGGAGGAAACAAGAATGACAGTTAAAGTAGCTATTAATGGTTTTGGTCGTATTGGACGTTTGGCTTATCGCCGAATCAAAGAATTAGGAGAAACTAACATGGAAGTTGTTGCAGTTAACGACTTAACTGGCAACGAAGACTTAGCATATCTTCTAAAGTATGATACTGCTCAAGGTCCTGTTTCATATGATGTTAAAGCTGAAGGTGATTCTTTAATCATCGACGGTAAAGAAGTTAAAGCATTTGCAGAAGCTGATGCAAGCAAATTACCATGGGGCGATTTAGGTGTTGATATCGTTCTTGAGTGTACTGGTTTCTATACAAGCAAAGAAAAATCACAAGCACACATCGATGCAGGTGCTAAAAAAGTTCTAATTTCTGCACCAGCTGGTGATAAAGAAACTAAAATGGTTGTATTCGGCGTAAACGAAGATGTAATTAACAAAGACGACGTAATCGTTTCTGCTGCTTCATGTACAACTAACTGTTTAGCTCCAGTTGCTAAAGTATTGAATGACAAATTCGGTATCAAACGTGGTCTAATGTCAACAATCCACGCTTATACAGCAACACAAGCTATGCAAGATGCTCCAGGCGGACGTAAAAACCGTGCGGGTGCTGCTAACGCTATCCCTGCTTCAACTGGTGCTGCAAAAGCTGTTGGACGTGTTATTCCTGATATTCAAGGAAAAGTTGACGGTACTGCAGTTCGTGTTCCAACAATTACAGGTTCACTTGTAGAGTTCTACACTGTATTAGATAAAAAAGTAACTGCTGAAGAAGTTAACGCTGCAATGAAAGAAGCTGCGAACAGTGCATTTGCTTACACTGAAGATGAGATTGTATCAAGTGACGTAATTGGAAGTACTTACGGTTCAATCTTTGATGCAACAATCACTAAAGTAATCGAAACAGATGGTGAGCAATTAGTTAAGACAAACGCTTGGTACGATAACGAGTATGGTTACACAAGCAACATGGTTAGCTTACTTGACTACATGGTTAAACTTGGTTAATTAATTTTATCACAAGACTAACAATGCTTTTAAAGCGGGAAGCGCTCGCGCTTCTCGCTTATTTAATTAAATCTACTTTATTGGAGGATCTTTAAATGGCTAAAAAAATTGTTACTGATTTAGATGTAGCCGGTAAAAAAGTTCTTGTTCGTGCGGACTTTAACGTGCCGATGAAAGATGGAGAAATTACAAATGATGACCGTATTGTTCAAGCACTTCCAACAATTAAGCATCTAATTGAAGAAGGCGCTAAAGTTATTCTGTTCTCTCACTTAGGTCGTGTGAAAGTTGAGGAAGACAAAGCTGGTAAGTCACTTCAACCAGTTGCAGATCGTCTAGCAAAATTATTAGCTAAAGATGTTCAGTTTGTTCCAGAAACTCGTGGCGAAAAACTAGAGAATGCAATTGATGCTCTAGAAAATGGTCAAGTTCTTATGTTTGAAAACACACGTTTTGAAGATATCGATGGTAGCAAAGAAAGTAAAAATGATCCTGAATTAGGCAAGTATTGGGCTAGTCTAGGTGACCTTTTTGTAAATGATGCTTTTGGTACAGCTCACCGTGCTCACGCTTCAAACGTTGGGATTGCATCTAATATCGAATCAGCAGCAGGTTTCTTAATGGAAAAAGAAATTAAGTTCATCGGAAATTCTGTTGATCAACCAGTTCGTCCTTTCGTCGCTATTTTAGGTGGAGCAAAAGTTAGTGACAAGATTGGTGTAATCGAAAACTTACTTGAGAAAGCTGATAAAGTTATTATCGGTGGTGGAATGGCATTTACATTCTTTAAAGCCCAAGGTAAAGAAATTGGTTCATCATTACTTGAAGCTGATAAAGTTGATTTAGCAAAAGATTTATTAGCACGTGCTGATGGTAAGATTGTTTTACCAATTGACTCTGTTGTTAATACAGAATTTGCTAATGAAGGTGATGTTAAAGTTGTCCCTGTCGATGAGCACCCAGATGGTTATATGGGCCTAGACATTGGACCTGAAACAATCAAGCTTTATGAAGAAGAATTAAAAGGTGCAAAAACAGTCGTTTGGAACGGACCGATGGGTGTATTTGAAATGGCAAACTTCGCTAAAGGAACAGTTGGTGTTTGTGAAGCGATTGCGAACCTTTCTGATGCAACAACGATTATCGGTGGTGGAGATTCAGCAGCTGCAGCAATGCAATTAGGTTTTGCTGAGAAATTCTCACACATTTCAACTGGTGGCGGTGCCTCATTAGAATACTTAGAAGGTAAAGAATTACCTGGATTAGCAGCGATTAGTAATAAATAATTCGCAAACAATACAAGACAAGAAGTGAAAAGGAGCAGATTATGCGTAAACCAATTATTGCAGGAAACTGGAAGATGAATAAAGTATTAGCGGAAGCAAAAAGCTTTGTAACTGATGCAAAAGCTAAAGTACCAGCGCAAGATCAGGTCGACTCAATTGTATGTGCGCCTTTTCCATACTTAGCAGCACTCGTTGAAGAGACGAAAGGGACAGATTTAAAAGTTGCTGCCCAAAATATGCACTATGAAGAAAATGGTGCATTTACAGGTGAGGTTAGCCCGGCAATGTTGAAAGATTTAGGCATTGAATATGTCGTACTAGGTCACTCTGAGCGTCGTGAGTATTTTGCAGAAACAGATGAAACAGTTAATAAAAAGGCACACGCTGCTTTTGCATATGGTATCACACCAATTATTTGTTGTGGTGAAACATTAGAGCAACGTGAAGCAAATCAAACAATGGATTTAGTTGCTGATCAAGTTAAACAAGCAATTGCAGGTTTAACTGATGATCAAGTGAAAGAATCAGTGATTGCTTATGAGCCTATCTGGGCAATCGGTACAGGCAAAACAGCAACATCAGAACAAGCGAATGAAGTATGTACACATATTCGTGAAACAATTGCTGACGTTATTTCACAAGAAGTAGCAGATGCCGTTCGAATTCAGTATGGTGGCAGTGTGAAGCCAGATAATATCGATGAACTATTAGCTCAATCAGATATTGATGGAGCGCTAGTAGGAGGGGCGAGCTTAGAAGCTGACTCATTCCTAAAGTTAGTAGAGGCTGGTGCAAAATGAGTAAGGACAAATTAGCAGCATTAATTATTCTTGACGGATTTGCGATCCGTGATGAAGCAAAAGGGAACGCGGTTAAGCAGGCGAAGACGCCGAACTTTGATCGTTACTGGAATCAGTTTCCTCATAATCAATTGATTGCTTCAGGTGAAGCAGTCGGTTTACCTGATGGGCAAATGGGGAACTCGGAAGTCGGTCACATGAACATCGGTGCAGGTCGCATCGTGTATCAAAGCTTAACTCGACTAAACCTTGCAATTCGTGAAGGTGAATTTTTCGAAAATGCATCATTAGTAAAGGCAATGGATCATGCACTTACGAAAAATAAAGCACTCCATATTTTCGGTTTGTTATCTGACGGTGGTGTACACAGTCATATTAATCACTTGTTTGCTATTTTAGAATTAGCTAAAGCTAAAGGACTTGATCAGGTTTATGTTCATGGCTTCCTAGATGGCCGTGATGTCGGTCAAAAATCAGCAAAACAATATATTGAAGCTGCTCAAGCGAAGATGGATGAATTAGGTGTTGGTCAGTTTGCGACAATTTCAGGTCGTTATTATTCAATGGACCGTGATAAGCGCTGGGATCGAGTTCAAAAATCTTATGATGCGATGGTTTATAATCAAGGTCCAACAGCACAAGATCCGTTAGCTGTTGTTGATGAAGCTTATGCGGTTGACGTTTATGATGAATTCGTTGTGCCAACGGTAATGGTTGATGCTAACGACAAACCGATTGCAAAAATTGAATCAGAAGATGCAATTATTTTCTATAACTTCCGCCCAGATCGTGCGATTCAAATTTCACAAGCTTTTGCGAACAATGATTTTGAAGAGTTTGATCGTGGTGCAGGTGCAGCAAAAAATATCTTGCTCGTATCAATGATGAAATACAGTGATACTGTTAATAGTGAGATCGCTTATCCACCAGTCGAAATGAAAAATACGGTTGGTGAAGTTTTAGCAAACAATGGTTTAAATCAGTTGCGAATCGCTGAAACTGAGAAATATCCACACGTGACATTCTTTATGAGTGGTGGACAAGAAGCGGAATTCAAGGGTGAGAAGCGAATTTTGATTAACTCGCCGGATGTTGCGACGTATGATTTAAAGCCAGAGATGAGTGCTTATGAAGTGACGGAAGCGTTACTTAAGGAAATCGATGAGGGTAACCAAAATGCGATTATCTTAAACTTTGCTAATCCTGACATGGTTGGTCACTCGGGTATGCTTGAGCCAACGATTAAAGCGGTTGAAGCGGTTGATGAGTGTTTAGGAAAAGTTGTTGATAAGATTCTTGAAAAAGGTGGTCGGGCGATTATTACGGCTGACCATGGTAATGCTGATGAAGTTGTTTCATTAGATGGAACAGCAATGACGGCACATACAACGAATCCAGTTCCAGTTATCGTGACTCAAGAGGGGATTGAGCTTCGTGATGGTGGGATTCTAGGTGATTTAGCACCAACATTATTAGATTTATTAGATGTTGATCAGCCAGAAGATATGACTGGTCAATCATTAATAAAATAAATACAAATTCAAAGGAGAATAAAGAATATGCCTTATATTACAGATGTATTTGCACGTGAAGTAATGGATTCTCGTGGTAACCCAACAGTAGAAGTAGAAATTTATACAGAATCAGGTGCGTTCGGTCGCGCTCTAGTACCAAGTGGTGCTTCAACAGGTGAGCACGAAGCAGTTGAATTACGTGATGGTGACAAAGATCGTTACCTTGGTAAAGGTGTTCTTAAAGCAGTTGCGAACGTAAACGATATTATTGCACCAGAACTATTAGGTTTTGACGTTACGCGTCAAGTTGTAATTGACCAATTATTAAATAGTTTAGATGGTACACCAAACAAAGGTAAATTAGGTGCTAACGCAATCCTTGGTGTGTCTATGGCTGCTGCAATTGCTGCTGCTGATCATTTAGGTATGCCACTTTACACTTACCTAGGTGGATTTAACGCAACATTACTTCCAACACCAATGATGAACATCTTAAACGGTGGAGAGCACGCAGATAACAACGTTGATATTCAAGAATTTATGGTAATGCCAGTTGGCGCGCCAACTTTCAAAGAAGCTCTACGTATGGGTGCAGAAATTTTCCATAACTTAAGAAGCGTTTTAGCTGCTAAAGGTTATAACACTTCTGTAGGTGATGAAGGTGGATTCGCACCAAGCTTGAAGTCAAATGAAGAAGCTTTATCAACAATTATCGAAGCAATTGAAAAAGCTGGTTACAAGCCAGGTGAAGAAGTTAAATTAGCAATGGATGTTGCTGCTTCTGAATTCTACGAAGACGGTAAATACAACCTTAAAGGTGAAGGTGTTGTCCGTTCTGTTGAAGAAATGGTTGACTGGTATGCTGAAATGGTTGACAAATATCCAATCGTTTCAATCGAAGACGGTTTAGATGAAAACGACTGGGATGGTTGGAAACTACTTACTGACCGCCTAGGCGACAAAGTACAATTAGTTGGTGACGACTTATTCGTTACAAACACTGAAAAACTTGCTGAAGGTATCGAAAAAGGCATTGGTAACTCAATCCTAATCAAAGTGAACCAAATCGGTACACTTACAGAAACTTTCGAAGCAATCGAAATGGCTAAAAAAGCTGGATACACTGCAGTTATCTCACACCGTTCAGGTGAAACTGAAGATGCTACAATTGCAGACATCTCTGTTGCAACAAACGCTGGCCAAATCAAAACAGGTGCTCCTTCACGTACTGACCGCGTTGCTAAATACAACCAATTACTACGTATCGAAGACGAGCTAGTTGATACAGCTAAATATGCTGGAAAAGCTGCGTTCTATAACTTAGACTAATTTTTAGATTGGTCTGAAAAATTAAAATCTCCAACGAGTGGTGACGAGCCACTTGTTGGAGTTTTTTTGATGTTGGCTGGTGAGTTTTTGCCAAAAGGTTTAATAATCTAGGGTCTAATCGTACCCTGTCACATTGGCAAATGCTCAGTTGAGGTAACGAATAGCCCCTAATCGTACCCTGTCACATCGGTAAATGCTTAGTTGAGGTAACGAATAGCGCCTAAGTTGCTAGGAAATTAAACAGAACTAAATGGTCGGTAATAAGTGAGGATAATTAATACAAATAAAATCGAAAAAACCACTTTTTAGCGAATGGTTTCTGCTATACTGAAATTAATTGGATATCATGCTGAAAAGGAGTGGGATAGTTGGGTTTTATTGTTTTTGTTGTGGTGGTTCTTTTCGGAGCGACAACGCTACCAATAGGAGGAGTGTTGGCAGAACATGTTTCAGAGTTTTGGGCGTTTGTGGGTGCGCTTGGAATTAATCTGTTTTTATCAACTGCTCTAGTCTTACTTTACTATATTCATGATTACTTGAAACAAATTGCTGAAAAGAAAATCGACTAAGTCAATCAAAAACCCCCTCGTGCTTAAAAGAAGCATCAGGGGGTTTTGCTTTAATCGTTATTGACCTGTTTTTTCACGAATAAATGCTTCAACTTCGTCAGCGGTTGACATGCTTAGCAATTCATCTTTATATGATGCCATTTCTTCTTTAGATAGTTCTTTAATTTGCGTTCGTGCTGGTAAAATTGATGTCGCACTCATACTGAATTCGTCCAAGCCAAGTCCGAGTAAAATTGGAATCGCGATTGGATCACCAGCCATTTCGCCACACATACCTGTCCATTTGCCCTCAGCATGGGCAGCCTCAATCACATTATTGACGAGCGCCAAAATTGCTGGGTGATACGGCTGATAGAGATAAGAGACATTTTCATTCATTCGGTCGGCAGCCATTGTGTACTGGATTAAATCATTCGTACCAATACTGAAGAAATCAACTTCTTTAGCGAATTGTCGGGCAGCAACTGCAGTTGAAGGAATCTCAACCATGATGCCGACCTCAATCCCATCAGCAACTTCCACACCTTCGCCCACTAAATTATCTTTCTCTTCTAATAACAATGCTTTTGCTTCGCGAAATTCTTCTAATGTTGCGATCATTGGGAACATAATTTTTAAATTACCATACGTACTAGCACGTAACAATGCACGTAACTGAGTACGGAAAATGTCTTTTCGTTCTAAACAAAGACGAATGGCTCGAACACCTAAAAATGGATTCATTTCTTCGGGTAAGTCGAGATAACTCAGTTCTTTATCGCCACCAATATCTAACGTCCGAACGACAACAGCTTTGTCGCCCATCTGCTCGAGTACTGACTTATAAGCATTAAACTGCTCATCCTCAGTTGGGAAATCATTGCTTCCCATATAGAGAAACTCGGTACGATAAAGCCCAACCGCTTCACCACCATTATCTAGCACACCTTCAACATCAGCCGGCGTACCAATATTGGCGGCTAACTCAACAGCCACACCATCTTTAGAAACTGTCGGCTCATCTTTCAACTTTGCCCATAACTCTTTTTGCTTAGCGAAATCAGCTTGCTTGTCCTGATATTCAGCTAATAAATCGTTCTCAGGATTGATAAAAACTTTCCCTTCAATCCCATCAACGATAATTAAATCACCATCTTTAATGTCATTGGTAACTGTTCTCGTCCCAACGACTGCTGGGATTTCTAATGAACGTGCCATGATCGCAGAGTGTGATGTACGCCCACCGATATTTGTCGTGAATCCTTTGACAAACTGCTTATTTAATTGTGCTGTATCTGAAGGCGTTAAATCCTCCGCAATCACAATAACTTCCTCATCAATCAACGCAGGATTTGGGAAAGACACTCCAAGTAAATGCGCCATGACACGCTCGGTCACGTCTTTAATGTCAGCCGCACGCTCACGCATGTATTCGTTATCCATATCCTCAAACATCTTAATGAACATTTGAGCCACCTCATCAAGCGCAACTTCCGCATTGACTTGCTCATTTTTTATTTTATCTTCCATCGGTGAAATTAACTCTGGATCACTCAACACAAGTAAATGTGCTGAGAAAATCTCTGCATGCTCATCACCAACAGACACACGCGCATGTTCTTTAATTTTTTCAAGCTCTTGCTTAGAAACATCAAGCGCATCATGTAGTCTATTAATTTCTGTCTCTGTATCCTCAATTTTAATCGTATCAAAGGAAAGGTCAGGTACTTCGAGCGTGTATGCTTTAGCAATCGCAATCCCATTTGATGCTGCAATCCCTTGTAAGTTTTTCATAATAATCTACTCACCTAGTCCTTCTTGTTTGAAAACCTCGATAATAGCGTCAAGTGCTTCCACTTCATCCGAGCCTTCAGCAATAATTGTCAACTCTGCATCCTGTGGAATACCGAGCGACATGACACCCATAATCGATTTTAAATTGACCGATTTATTATTGTAGGCCAACCTAACATCAGACGAATAATGCCCTGCCTTATTAACTAACGCTGTTGCAGGACGTGCATGTACACCTGTTTCTGAAGTAATACGTACTGTTTTTTCTACTGCCATCAAAAAAACCTCCTCAATTATTTCTAGCTATACACTGATTGTACCATACCCTAAATTAAAGTGGAATAACCTTATTAGTAGAAGAATTCACAAAATATTAAACCAAATAGAACACCCAAAACCATTCAACCCATCCATTAAAAATTGCCGAACCGAGAGACCAGAAAGAAGCTTGAGAATAAAATCTGAAAAAGCTTGCAGATATAGCTTAGTTTGTGCTAAATTAGTAGTAGTGTATTTTACTGAACCAAGTTATTAAAATATTATTTGTCAAGATTGTCTAGGAGGTGTGCACACCCATGCAAGGTGCTGCCGTAACATTATTAATTTTAACTTCAATCGCACTTATTGTGCTTGTCGTATTACAATCAGGTAAGAGTGAAGGACTATCTGGAGCAATTTCAGGTGGTGCAGAACAACTTTTTGGAAAGAAAAAGGCGCGCGGAATTGATGCGTTTTTAAACCGTGCCACAGTCATTGCTTCTGTAATTTTCTTTGTACTAACTTTCCTGTTAGCTTACGTACTATAATAATGAATCGAGCCAAACCTCTCAATTAATTAAAATGAGGGGTTTTTTCGTTGTCTAAATAAAATTGATAAGGCACTATTAATGCAGATGGTGGGTAAGTTTGTTAAGATAAAGTAATGACATACTAGAGAGAAAGCTCGTGGAGGGAAAAATAGAGATGAAAATGCAACAACCAAAACCATTTATGTTTAAAGAAGGGGAACGTGCGGTATTATTACTACATGGGTTTACTGGCCATAGTGCTGACGTTAGAATGCTCGGACGTTTCTTACAGACAAAAGGCTATACTACTTATGCACCGATTTATCGAGGTCATGGTGGGAATCCAGAACAATTGCTAGAAGGTGGAGCTGAAGCGTGGTGGGCAGATGTGCAAGACGCCTATCAGAAGCTGAAAGACGAAGGTTATCAGAAGATCGCTGTTGCCGGTCTATCTTTAGGTGGTATTTTAGGGTTAAAACTTAGTTATTCTGATCCAGTCGTTGGCATAGTTCCTATGTGTACTCCAATGATTTTAGATGAAGATCATCGACTTGATGATGGCTTCCGTTTTTATGCAAGCCAATATAAACAACGTGAAGGCAAAAGTGATGACGTGATTGAGGAAGAAGTTGAGGTGCTTGTGAAAAAGTCAGCACCACTATTTAGTCAAATTACCGAGTTGATCAACGAAGTTCGCCAATCGCTAGATTTAATTTATGCACCGACATTCGTTGTTCAAGCTGAAGATGATCAAATTATTAATCCAGAAAGTGCGACTTATATTTACGATCACGTTGAAGCAGATCCAAAAGAAATTAACTGGTATCAAGATGCGGGGCATGCGATTACTCTAGGGAATAAAAGAGATCAAGTTCATCAAGATATTTATCAATTTCTAGAATCACTTAACTGGGATTAAATCAAAAAAATAAGCACATATTAAATAGAAAGAAGGTGAGATAATGGAAGATTTAAGAGAGAAACTATTGGGATTTTTTAAAGATGAATCAGACCGACCGCTTAAAGTTGAGGAAGTGATGACGGCATTAGAACTTGACAGTAACGATGGTCAACTTTTTGCTTCAGTTATCAAAGCATTAAACAGTTTAGAACAAGATGGAGAGCTGATTTTAACGAGGAAAAACCGTTACTCGCTACCAGAGCGAATTGGCTTAGTTAAAGGAACAATCCAAATGCATAAGAAGGGGTTTGCTTTTCTAATCCCAGAGGATGAAAGTAGAGCAGATGTCTACATCAATCCGACAGACTTAAAAGGGGCGATGAACCGTGACATTGTTTTTGTTCGGATTATCTCCGATCCAGTTGGTGATAAGCGATTTGAGGGTGTCGTTGAACAGATCATTGAACGCCATTCAACACGAATTGTCGGTACCTATGAAGACAAAGGTAGCTTCGGTTTTGTCATTGCTGATGATAAACGGATTCCAAATGATATTTTTATTAAAAAAAGTGAATCACTTGGTGCGGTTACCGGTCATAAAGTGATCGTCCAGATTACTAAATTCCCTGAAGGTACGATGTCAGCTGAGGGAGAAATTGTTGAAATTCTTGGACATAAAAATGATCCAGGCATGGATATTTTGTCGATCATTCATAAATACGGAATTGCAATTGATTTTCCAGCAGAAGTGATGGAGCAAGCTGAGCAAACAGCTGAAACAATTGAGCCAAGTGAACTTGAAGGACGTCGTGATTTACGAGATGAACAAATCGTCACCATCGATGGTGCTGATGCGAAGGATTTAGATGACGCAATTTCTGTTAAAAAATTGGCTAACGGCAATTATAAGCTCGGTGTTTATATTTCAGATGTATCGTATTATGTTGAACAAGATTCACCGATGGATCAAGAAGCATACGATCGTGGGACGAGCGTTTATTTAGTTGATCGAGTGATTCCAATGTTGCCACATCGACTGTCAAATGGAATTTGTTCATTAAATCCTGGTGAAGATCGGTTAACATTGGGCTGTGAAATGGAAATCGATCCAAAAGGTGTTGTTGTCAGTCACGATATTTTCCAAAGTGTGATCAATAGTTCGGCAAGGATGACCTATAAAGAGGTCAATCAAATCCTCGTCGATCAAGATCAATCCGTCAGGGATCAATATGCGGAATTTGTTCCATTATTTGAAGCGATGGAAGACTTAGCAGAAATTTTACGTCAAAAACGGTTTGGACGTGGGGCTATCGACTTTAATTTCAAAGAAGCACAAGTACTCGTTGATGAATCGGGTCACCCAACAGATGTTGTTATCCGTGAGCGATCCGTCGCAGAGCGATTAATTGAAGAGTTTATGCTGATTGCGAACGAGACTGTTGCCGAGAATTTCCATTGGATGGAGATGCCGTTTATTTATCGAATTCACGAAGATCCAGATGAAGAAAAACTGCAAACTTTTTATCAGTTTGTTGGTCAGTTTGGCTATAACATAAAAGGAACAGCAAATGAAGTTCATCCGCAAGCGTTGCAACAAGTCCTTGATCTCGTTAAAGGTGAGCAAGAGGAAATGGTGATTTCAAAATTGATGCTTCGGTCATTAAAACAGGCAAAATATGACTTTAACAGCATCGGGCATTTCGGTTTAGCAACTAAATATTACACACATTTTACTGCACCGATTAGACGTTACCCAGATTTAATTGTTCATCGATTAATTCGGACCTACTTAATTAACGGTAAAATTGATCAAAAAATACAAAACCATTGGAAATCGAAGTTGCCTGAAATCGCAAAACATACATCTGAACGCGAACGGATCGCGGTCGATGCAGAACGAGAAACAGACGACCTGAAAAAAGCAGAATTTATGCAAGACAAGATCGGCGAGGAATTTGATGGTGTGATCAGCTCAGTGACAGGCTTTGGTTTATTCGTTGAACTAGAAAACACTGTAGAAGGCTTAGTTCACGTCACCGATTTAACCGATGATTACTATCACTTTGATGAACGAAGTTTTGCCTTAATTGGTGAGCGTACCGGCAATGTCTTTCGGATTGGGGATGCGATCACAATTAAAGTAGCAGATGTCAATCTAGAGGAACATTCTGTTGACTTCGAAGTCGTTGGTATGAAGCAAAAAGCACGTAGAAAAGAAACGCCAAAGCATGAACAACCAAAATCAAAGAATAAAAAACAAGGTAAAAAACTTAAACCACCGAAAGCGCGCAAGAATAAAAAACGCAAATAATTTTTCATTAGAAAACTTAGCGTTCGCCAAGCCTTTAGGCGAATGCTTTAGTTCGTACTAGTTTAGAAAATTACAAACTTCGTTAGTTATGGATAACTTTGTACTTGTTAAATGTCTAAGGGCCTTTATGAGTAATGTCTAACAATTTGTTGCTATTCATTGTATATCAAAGGTATTTTAAGTGAGATACCTGATGATTAGCCCCTATTCGTTAGAGATCGGATCGATTCAGGGGTTGATCTCTGACGATCAGCTCCTATTCGTTAGATATCGGGTTGATTCAGAGGTTGATTTCTGACGATTAGCCTCTATTCGTTAGATATCGGGTTGATTCAGAGGTTGATTTCTGACGATTAGCCTCTATTCGTTAGATATCGGGTTGATTCAGGGGTTGATCTCTGACGATTAACTCCTATTCGTTAGAGATCGTTACGATTTTGAGGGGATCTCTGATGATTAGTGCTTATTCGTTACCTCTCTGACGATTTTCTAGCGAGATAGGGCACGATTAAGTACTATTCGTTACCTCTCTGACGATTTTCTAGCGAGATAGGGCACGATTAAGTGCTATTCGTTACCTCCCTGACGATTTTCTAGCGAGACAGGGTACGATTAAGTGCTATTCATTACCTCTCTGACGATTTTCCAGCGAGATAGGGCACGATTAGCTCTATTTGTCATATTTACTTAATAAAATCACCGTATAACACCCAACCGTCTTGAACTTCAAAGGCTTTTTTATTTGGAATTTTCCCAAATACCTCAGGAGTAAAATCAAACCACGCGTGCCTCGCTGCAGTGGAGTGCGCAAGCTCAAATTGAATAGTTTCAAATAATCCAGGTTCACTAAAATAATCATCCCAAAAATAACGCACTTGCGCATAGGAATCCCCTTTGATATTGTCCGAAATCAATAACCAGCAGTCTTGCTTTTCATTTTGTTAAAAACGTGTCTCAGCTAATTTTTGATCGGTGATCAGTGGGGGTAATTCGATAATGGTTTAAATTCAAAAGATATCGCAGTGCAATTGTCAATAGCCCTCCACTGATTGAAGTATCACCTTATCATCGCATAGTCAGTTTATTTCTATCCAGTAGAAAGCTTGTTTTCTATTATTTTAAACAGAGTCCCAACTGCTGGGATGATTGTATTTGTAGTCTGAACCTGTTAAAATTGTAACTGTCTTAAAGTGAAGGAGGGTTGATGATGCCCAAAAATCAAAGTAAAGCAATTGCTCAAAATCGAAAAGCGTCACATAATTATTTTATTGAGGATACGTATGAAGCGGGACTCGTACTCCAAGGTACAGAAATTAAATCGATCCGCGCCGGTCGTGTTAATATGAAAGATAGCTTTGCCCGCGTTGAACGTGGCGAGGTGTTTTTGTATAATCTTCATATTTCCCCATATGAGCAGGGAAACCGCTATAATCATGAGCCGACTCGAACACGAAAACTACTTCTGCATAAAAAGCAAATTAACAAATTAATTGGTGAAACACAACAAGCAGGTTATTCACTCGTTCCATTAAAGATTTATATTAAGAATGGTGTTGCTAAAATTTTGATCGGTTTAGGTAAAGGGAAAAAGCAATATGATAAACGTGAAGACCTGAAAAGAAAACAAGCTAAGCGTGACGTTGACCGTGCGCTGAAAGATAGCTTGCAATAAGACTTGCATTATCCTGTCAATTTGTTATAATAAAGTGTAGAAACAAAACAACTTCATACGAAGCTTAAACTGTTTTGTCCCTTATTTTACGGGGGCGTTCTGGATTCGACAGGGGTAGTTTGAGCTCAAGTGGCATGTCGAGGTTACGGCTCGTAAAACGTTACACGCCAATAATAACTGGCAAAGAAAATAATTTCTCTTTAGCAGCTGCTTAAGCACTGGTAAAGGATCCTTCCCAGCATCGCCCGTGTGCCGGGTCTAGGGTCTCAAACTTAGCGGGATACGCTAGATATCTTCCGTCTGTAGACATCTAGAAGAGTTCAATCAGACTAGCTACGAGAAAGCCTGTTGATTGGCGGAATCGCTAGCGAAACACTAATAGATCAACTACACATGTAGATGCTTGAGTGGCGATATCTCTGGACGTGGGTTCAACTCCCACCGCCTCCACCAATACATAGCTAACTATTGGTGTGAGTGGCTTTTAACAAGCCGTGGTAACAATCGTGGCAATATTATTTATCAACATACACAAGTCGTCTTCTATATAGAAGGCGATTTTTGCGTTTAAAGATCAAAATATGAATTGTCACCAATCAATCGGGTTGATGCCTTTTTTTTGTTTATTCTTTTCTCACTAAGTAATGATTCATTACAATCATGCACATACTACTTCAAAGACAAACAAATAAATAAGCAAAAAGAGTTTAACATAAGTCAATAACGGTTAAATCAATAATATGTATGCTTGTTATCATTCATTTTTTTAGAGAAATTCAAGTTATAATTTCAAAGGAGGCTAAACAATGAAACACAAAGAAACAGTTGACAAATTACTTGAGGTTGTTGGTGGTAAAGAAAATATTCAAAATTATGAACACTGTGCGACCCGATTAAGAATCATTTTAAAAGATGATAGTAAGGTGAGTAAGGAAGAAGTAGAAGCGATACCGGAAAACAAAGGTTACTTTTTCAATACCGGTCAGCACCAGTTTATTTTTGGAACAGGAATAGTTAATGCTGTTTATCAAGATTTAGAGCAAGTTATGGATGGGGGAAGTTCTGGTGATGATCAGCATTCAGATTTTAAGGATGATGTCTATAAAAACTTAAATCCTGTTCAAAGAGTTGTACGAACGTTAGCTGATATTTTAGTGCCACTTATTCCTGCACTTGTTACGACTGGTTTATTAATGGGGCTACGTGGATTACTCGTTGAACTTGGGATGGATATGTCTGACACGTGGTTAGCGCTTTTTGAAATGTTAACAGACACGGCCTTTGCTTTTCTACCTGTTTTAATTGCATATAGTGCGACGCGGAAGTTTGGTGGTAATGCGATTATCGGGATTGTCGTTGGTTTAATGATGGTTGCACCACAGCTACCCAATGCGTGGGCAGTTGCTGGTGGTGATGCCGAGCCGTTAACACTGCTTGGTGTGTCGATTGTTGGCTATCAAGGATCGATTATTCCAGCGATTGTTGCAGGTTGGTTAATTTCTAAGTTAGAAAAATGGTTAAGAAAAGTTGTCCCGCAAATGCTCGATTTAGTCGTGACGCCATTTGTTAGTTTGACTGTTACGATTACAGTGATGTTGCTTATTTTGGGACCGTTTTTGCAAATGTTAGAGACAGGTGTCATTAATTCAATTGTCTATTTAGTTGAGGCACCATTAGGAATTGGTTATATCATTTATGCTGCATTCCAGCAATTACTTGTAATAACGGGTCTGCATCACTCGCTTAGTATTATTGAAATAAGTTTGCTCAATGATACAGGTGTGAACGTGTTAAATACATTAGGAACAGCAAGTATGGCTGGTCAGTTTGGAGCTGCGATTGCCACAGCGATGTTAATGCGGGATAAATTGAAACGAAGTAATGCCTTATCTTCGACGGCTTCAACTTTATTTGGAATTACTGAACCATTACTATTCGGTGTTAATTTACGCCATATTCGCATCTTCATCTCAGGTATGGTCGGTGGTGCAGCTGGTGGCCTGCTGACGTCTATACTAGGCCTAGCGGCAACTGGTATGGGAATTACCTTTGTACCTGGCTTATTACTTTATACGAGTAGCATTTGGGTATTTATCCAATATATTTTAGTGATCGCTGTTTCATTTAGTGTTGCGTTTATTCTTGTACGTGTGCAATCAAAAACGATCCGGGATGAAATTAATTGAGACGAGTAAAGAAGGAGGAAACGAATGAACCCTCTCCATAAAGAGTTAAACAATTTTTATCAAAAAATGAACTTAGGGTCTTTGGAAAAAATGGTTGACCAGGATCAGTGGCGCCTGAAGTATCATGTGATGCCACCGATTGGGTGGTTGAATGATCCAAATGGTGTGATGCAGCACGATGGTATCTATCATTTGTATTATCAATATTCGCCGTATGATGCAGAGGGTGGTTTGAAGTATTGGGGGCATAAAACGTCAACTGATTTAGTGACGTTTGAAGATCATGGGATTGCGCTTTATCCTGATCAGCCCTATGATTTGCATGGTGTGTATTCGGGCACGGCTTATGTTGAGGATGGGCAAATTCATTATTTTTACACTGGGAATGTGAAGCATCTTGGTGACCATGATTATATCTCGTCTGGACGTGAGCAGAATACGGTTCATGCGGTGAGTCATGATGGTGGTTTTACGATTCAGAAAGTTGGTTGTGTGATTCATGCCGATGATTATCCTAAAGAATTTAGTCAGCATATTCGTGATCCGAAGGTATTTAAGCATAGTGAAAGGTATTATATGTTACTAGGTGCTAGGGATCTAGAGAGTCAGGGGCAAGTGATCGTCTATCAGTCGGATAATTTGGTTGATTGGCGTTATCAAGGTGTATTTGCAGGTCCTGATCAAAAGTTGGGCTATATGTGGGAATGTCCTGATTATTTTTCGCTTGATGGTGAAGATGTGTTAATTTTTTCACCACAGGGTGTTGAGCCGGAAGGATACCTCTATCAAAATGTTTATCAAGCGGGCTATATGTTAGGTAAGCTTGATCCGTCTCTGATGCAGTTTTCTAGTCAGGAAAAATTTGTTGAGCTAGATCGTGGATTTGACTTTTATGCGCCACAAACATTCTTGGATGAGCAGGGGAGGCGTATTTTATGGGGTTGGATGGGTTTGCCTGATGAGGATGGGGCGATTACGAATCCAACTGTTGAACAGGGCTGGCAACATGCTATGACATTGCCTCGAGAACTGTCGATTGAACAGGGGCGCTTAAAGCAGAGACCCCTGCCTGAGTATAAAAAACTTCGCGGACAACATTTTGAAGATACTTTTGAATTGACTGATCATTATCAGAATGAGCAGTTATTTGGTGAAGTTTATGAACTGATTGTTGAGGTTGAGCGTGTTGAAAGTGAGCTTGTACTTCATTTGAGACAGGATACAGTGCTTCGTTATGATCATGATAATAAACGTTTACATTTAGAGTTAGGAGCGTCTGGTTTTGGTCGAGATCAGCGTACAGTTGAACTTGACGGCTTGACTCAGTTGCATATTTTTTCTGATCGTTCTTCGCTAGAGATATTTGTTAATGATGGTGATTATGTGTTGACGACACGAATGTATCCGGAGCAAAATCATGATCTGGTTGCTTTCGAAGGCCAAGCAAAATTAACGATCAATAAATGGGCGCTTGATTAGGCGCTAGAAACCACCCGAGTTGGGTGGTTTTTTTGTTGGGGTTTTAGCTATTTTGAAAACGTGCTATAATAACCTGAGTTTTGCAGTTAAAACAAAGAAAAAACAGCCATGACCCCATATACATGAAGGGTTATGGCTGT